>JAAYEJ010000006.1 GCA_012728835.1 Candidatus Brocadiaceae bacterium
CCATCGCCTGACCGCTTCGGGGTCGCGCTCGTAGGCCCTGCGAACCGGCTTCTGCGGCGTGAACCCCCAGCGGGCCAGGTAGCGTCGCACCGAGCGGGACGAGACGGCGACGCCGTACTTCCTCCGGATCAGCTGCCGGACGGCATCCGAAGTCCACAGGAAGAAGGGCAGCTTGATCTGTTCGGGATGGCGGTCCCGGATCGTGTTGCACACGGCGGCGGCCTGCCAGCCCATGAGTTTTCGGCGCGGGCGCTTGGGACCCCGCTTGTGGGCGGCCAGGGCAGCGTGGCCGCCCCGGCGATAGGCCTTCATCCAGTTGCCGACGGCCTGGCGGGTGACGCCGAACGCCACGGCGGCGGCCGTCTGCTTCATGCCGGCCAGGACGGCGTCGACGGCGCGGCGGCGCAGGGCCGCCTGGGCATCCTGACTCAAGGATCGGGCATCGTGACTCATGGAAGCTCATTATGGCCGGCCTTGATAGAGAATGCAAACTAAATCCTGGCCAGATTAGTATGTCGATCCGGTCGGCAATCCGGCGCCACCCCACAAGTCGATTGATCGGGATTATGGAGACGGCAAGGGAACGCTTGAGGATTGGGAGGTCCATGCCTTCTTCGCAGACAGCGGGTACTTCCCGACTGCCACGGGACCATCCGATGCTAAGGTGGTGTACTATAGCGGATTCCACGCCGCGCGGCGCAAGGAAGACTGTAGTTGCGGCAGTGGGAGGTGGCTCATGTTCGAAAGCAAATGCGGCCGGTACGAGAGGATCGAGCACGTCTGGGATCAGTTGAACGTCACGTACGGCACGCCGAAGTTCTTCTACGAGTAGCGGGCTGACGAAAGGGAAGGCCATGTCCTTGCAGAGACGATGCGTGATTCTGATGTCGGCGCTCCTCATCACGTCGACGGTGGTCCTGGCCGCCCAGGGGCCGGGATCAGACTCATCCGCGAGGGAGTTTGAGGTCAGGTACCGGGAATGGCGCCAGGAAATGGAGGAAGCCGCACCCAACACCGTCATGTGGACCTCCCCCCCGGACTACGCAGGTCCGGCGCGCGACCGGATCGCCACGATGGGTCTTTCCGCTGTGCCGATTGCCGTCGAGCGGGCCGACGAACCCTGGGTCACTTCTGTCTTCGAGTGGATCACCAGGTGGCACAGCCACGGGGAGAGACGCAAGCCCCAGGGAGAGGATAGGCTCTGGGTGTTCCCCGAATTCCCGGACATCTCGTATGGCCCCTATGATCCACCGGACGTTCGCCTGATTCTGTGGCGCTGGTGGGAGGAGGCCGACGTGCTGGTGCCGCGCCTGTTCGCCGAGCGCTACCGGCTGTGGAAGGAGTCCGTGGCTGAGGGATCGCCCGAGCAGGCCGCCCGCCGGCTTCAACGGCTGCGCGAGCTGGGCGTCTGGGCCTTGCCGCTCATGATCGAGAAGGTGCGCGAGGGCGACGGCGACCTGATCGCATCTGTCTCCTACCTGACGGACGGCGCGCTGCCGGCAGATGCCACGCCCCGGGAATGCCTGGACTGGTGGGAGGCGAACCGCGAACACTGGACCGTCCCCCCGCCGCCCGCCGAGCGGATCACCCCGGAGGAGAAGGCGTTCCTTCAGGAATGGCGGGCGCAGAGGCCCGCCGCCGGGGCGGCACGCGTCGCCTCCGTCTGCATGAGGCGGTGGCTGACCAGGGAACAGGTGATCGGCTACGCGGGCCCACCGGCGGCGGCCACGGCGGACGGGACGCTGGAGTATGAGTGCACGCCGGGGCTGAGGCTGGCCCTGGAGTTCGGGCGGAACGGCTACGTGGTCGCGGCGACGTTCGCGCAGGCGGACGAAGCGGCACCTGCGGCACAGGAGCCGTGGACCGACGAGGAGCGCG
>JAAYEJ010000007.1 GCA_012728835.1 Candidatus Brocadiaceae bacterium
CCGCCCCCCGAGCCGTCCCGCGCACACGCCGCCCGACACGGGCGCACGGGTGGCGGCCGACGCAACGGCGCGCCGCCGGCCGGTCCGGACGGTCCGATGCCGACCGGATCGAGTTGCCCGGGCGTCTTGACAGAACGGACCGCGCGGGTGTACACTTCTGGCACTGACATTTGTGCTGTCCGCGCCCGGAGGCACAAGTACCGGGGCAGTTCCGGCCCGGAAACCACCGCCGCCCGGCAGACTCAGGGAGCAGTCGAACAATGCCGAAGTCCAACTACCGCATCCTCCTGGTCGAGGACCAGGATCACATGGTCACGGCGGTCGAGATGATCCTGGGCGCCCAGTATGGGCTGCGCGTGGCCCGTTCGCTGGCCCAGGCGCGATCCATGCTCCGGGCCGAGTGGCCCGACCTGATGCTCCTGGACCTGGGGCTTCCCGACGGGCCGGGCACCGAGCTTCTGCAGGAGATCCGCGCCACGGGCATGCCGCTGGACGTGGTGGTCATCACCGTATCGCGCGACATCTCGGTGGCCGTCGAGGTGATGAAGTCCGGTGCCCTGGATTACATCCAGAAGCCCTTTGAGAAGGAGGACCTGCTGCTGTGCGTGCAGCAGGCGCACGAGCACTGGCGCCTGCGCACGGAGGTGCAGCGGCTGCGCAACGAGCTGTACGGCCCCTTCCACTTCGGCAGCATCGTGGCCCAGAGCCCCCAGATGCTCTCGATCCTGGCGGTTGCCCGCAAGATGGCGCGGTCCGAGGCGACGGTGCTCATCACGGGCGAGAGCGGCACGGGCAAGGAACTGGTGGCCCGGGCCATCCACTGCGACGGCAACCGGCGCGAGGGCCCCTTCGTGGCCGTCAACTGCGCCCAGTTCTCCGGCACGCTGCTGGAAAGCGAGCTGTTCGGCCACGAGAAGGGGGCGTTCACGGGCGCCACCGGCACCCGCAAAGGCCGCTTCGAGCTGGCCCACGGAGGCACGCTCTTCCTGGACGAAGTGGGCAACACGTCGCCCGAGATGCAGTCGAAGATCCTCCGCGTGGTCGAGACCCGCGAGTTCGAACGCGTGGGCGGCCAGGAGACCATAGGCGTCGACGTCCGCCTGCTGGCCGCCACCAACGCCGATCTGATGGAAGCGATCCGCCAGGGGAAGTTCCGCGAGGACCTCTACTACCGGCTCAA
The DNA here is from genome assembly GCA_012728835.1 of Candidatus Brocadiaceae bacterium. Lineage (NCBI taxonomy): Bacteria > Pseudomonadati > Planctomycetota > Candidatus Brocadiia > Candidatus Brocadiales > Candidatus Brocadiaceae > Candidatus Brocadiaceae bacterium. The sequence continues at coordinate 1,181 of JAAYEJ010000007.1, forward strand.
CGTCGTCCCGATCGAGGTCCCCCCCCTGCGCGAACGCAAGGAGGACATCCCCGCGCTCTGCCGCTACTTCCTGAACAAACACTGCTCCCGGACCAACCGGTCCTTCCAGGGCATCACGCCCGAGGCCATGGGACTCCTGACGGCCTACCGGTGGCGGGGCAACGTGCGCGAACTCCAGAACGTCATCGAGATGGCCGTGGCCCTCGAGGACGGCGAGTGGGTGACGACGCGCTACCTGCCCGCCCACATCCTCGCCTGCACCGTGGAGATCGAGACCGCCGCCGCCTCGGACGGCAACGTGCTGGAGCGCGTGATCCGGGACTTCGAGCGCCGCTTCCTCGAAGAGCAACTACGCATCCACGACTGGAACCACCGCCGCACGGCCCGCGCGCTCGGCGTCCACCGCAACACGGTTGAGAACAAGATCAAGAAGCTGGGCATCCGCGAGGAAAGCCCCTCCCTGCCATGAACGCACCTCGGGGCACATGGGTCGAGGCCCTCAGCCGCCCGGGGATCCGGGAGGCCGACGTCCGCAACGCCCTGGGCGCGCGCTATGAGGTGCTCGCATTCGTCGGAACCGGCGCCGCCGCCTGCGTGCTGAAGGTCGCCGACCTGTCCGCCGGACGCGAGGTGCGCGCCGCCAAGCTGTCCGTCCTGAACGGCCGTCCGGACGCCCGCCAGGCCGCCCGCGCCGAATTCGCACTGGCCGCCCGCTTCAACCATCCGAACCTGGCCCGCTACTTCGACCTCGACATCCCCCCCGGCGGCCCGCTCGCGCTGACCACCATGGAGTTCGTCGACGGCGTCCCGTTCGGCGCCGGCGCGGCCGCTGCCGGCGCGGCCGCGGCCGGCCGCGACGCCGTCCTCGCCTGCGGGGTCATGGTCGAGGTGCTGCGCGGCCTCGCCTTCCTGCACGACGCCGGCCTCGTGCACGGCGACGTGAAGCCGGGCAACGTCCTGTGCGGCGTCTCTGACGGCCGCCCATACGCCCGGCTGCTGGACTTCCACCTGACCGTCCGCGCGGCCGGCCCGGACCAGGCGCCCCCCGGCGCACGCGGCACGCTCCGCTACATGGCCCCTGAGGTCGTCGCCGGCGGGACGCCCGAAGCGCGCAGCGACCTCTACTCGGCCGGCGTCATGCTCTTCGAGGCGCTCACAGGCCGCCGGCTCTTCGACGGCGCGCCCGGCGAGCTGGCCGCCCAGCATCTGGCCGCACCCGCCGCACGCATGCAGGACGCCGGCGCGCTGGCCGGCGTCCTGGAACGCCTGCTCAGCAAGCATCCCGAAGGACGCTACCGCACCGCCTCCGAAGCCATCGCCGCCATCGAGGAGGCCGCCGGAACCGGACGGCCGGCCGAGACGCCGGAGACGCTCCTGGGCCGCGTGCGCAGCGCCCCGCTGGTGGGCCGGGAGGCCGCCCTCCGCGCCTTCGACCAGGCCCTGGAGCCGCCGGCCGCCGTCCCGCCCGAACCCGCGCGCGCCGTCCTCGTGCGCGCCCGTGCGGGGCTCGGCAGGAGCCGTTTCCTCCGCGAGTGCCAGGTGCGCGCGCAGTGCGCCGGCCTGCACGCCCTGCGCCTGGAGGGCCCGCAGACGGCCGACGGCCTCCTGGACGCCGTCGAGCGCTGGGCCGGGGGCACCCCGCCGCCGCACCGGGCCGCCGCGCTCCCGGCAGCCTCGGGCGGCCTGCCGGAGGGCCCCGCCGAGGGCACCGTGCGCCTGCCGCCCGCCCTGCTGCGGCGCTGCAACGCCGTGACCGACCGGCTGGTGGCGAACGCCCGCGCGCGCCCGGCCGCCCTGCTGGTAGACGACGTGCACGCCCTGCCGCCGGACGCCGTCGAGTGCCTGCTGTTCCTGATGCGCGGCACGCTGCGGAACGGCATGGGCTTCGGCCTGACAGTGCCGGACGGCGCGCCCGTGAACGACGCGGTCTCGACGGCGTTGGAGGCCTGGCGCCGGGACGGCCTGCTGGTGGAGGTCGCCCTGGAAGAGCTGAGCCGCCAGGACCGCAGAACGCTCGTGCGCGCCGCCCTGCCCTCGGCGACCCCGGCCGCGGCGGTCGAGGCCCTGGCCGACGGCGGCGGCGGGTCGCCGGAGGTCATCGGCCTGACGCTCGAACACGTGATCGCCCACGGCGCCCTCTCGGCCGGCCCGGGCGGCGGCGTGCGCGTGCGCGAGGACCTGGCCGCGTCCCTGCCGGACGGGCTCTCGGCGCTGCTGGCGGACGCGGCCGGGGCACTGGACGAGCAGGGGCGCGGGGCGCTCCGGCTCCTGGCCGTGGGCGGCGAGGTGCCTGCGGCCGCACTGGCCGCGGCCGCAGGGCTGGAGGCGCACGCACTGCTGCCCATGCTGCGCACCGGGCCGGCGGCGCGGCTGGTCTCCTGCCGCCCGACGGACCGCGGGACGCTCTGCAAGCTCCAGCACCCGCGGCTGGCCGACGCGCTGCTGGAGGGGACGACCCGGGCGCAGCAGAAGCGTTTGCACGACCGGCTGGCCGACGCCCTGGCGGCCGCCGGCGATGAGGCGGCGGTGGCCCGGCACCGGCTGCAGGGCCGCACGCCCGGCGAGGGGGTGCGCCTCGTGCTCGCCCTGCTCTCCGGAGAGGCCGGGCGGCGCCCGCATACAGCCAACCTGGAACTGGTGCGCCTGGCGCTCGCCCGTGCGCGCGGCCCCGCCCGGCGGCAACTGCTGGAGGCGGCCGGGGACCTGGAATCCGCGCGCGGGCGCTTCCCGGAGGCCGTCGAGCTGCTGGAGAAGGCCGCCCGCCCCCGCGACCTGGCCGCCCCGGACCGCGTGCGCCTCCTGCGCAAGCTCGGCCACGCCTGCACGGAGGCGGGCCGCTACGCGGAGGCCCGCCGCATACTCCACCGCGCGCTCGCGGCCTGCGACGAATGCACGGCCCCCCAGGAAGCCGAACGCGCCAACATCACGCTCCTGCTGGGCGGTGCAGACTGCTATGAGGGCAAGTACGCCGAGTCCCAGAACCGGTACGAGGAAGCCGCCCGGCTGGCACGCGAACTCGGGGACGAATGCCTGACGGCAAAGACCCTGCACGGCCTCGGACTGGTGCACCTGGAGCAGCGCGCGCTGGAACAGTCGGAACAGGCACTCGTACAGGCGGCACGCGGACTGCAGGCGGCCGGCCTTGCCAGCGACGAAGCGGCGGCCCTGGCCGCGCTCGGCTACGTGGCCATGCTGGGCCAACGCTGGGACCGCGCAACGGAGCTGATCGGTCAGGCACTGCCGAAACTCCAGGAGACCGGGAACCTCCGCCAGCTTGCCCGGGCCCTGGTCTGCCTCGGGTCCGTGCACCAGAAGGGCTGTGGGTGGGCCGAAGCAGCGCAGCACTACGAAGCCGCTCTGGCCATCTCGGAACGGCTGGGGCACCTGATGGGGTGCGCAACTGCTCTTGTCAACCTATCCCAACTGCACGCCTCCAGCGGTCTGCTCGAGGCGGCGATTGCAGGGGCGGAAGACGCGGCCGCCCTGCTGCCCGGCGACCACCGCGTGTGCTGTCACGCGATGACCCGACTGGCTCGAGCGCAGTATGCTCTCGGTGACCTGCCTGCCGCCTGGCAATCCGCACTGACCGTGATAGAGCTGGCGGAAGCATCGGGGCTGGAGGTCCTTCTCGAATCCGGGCACAGGACACTGGGCGAGATAGCGGCTCTCCGATGCCAATGGTTCGCTGCCCGGGAACACCTCCGGACCGCACTGACGCTGTGCGAGGAGCGGCACTGGAAGGAGCGACACGCCCTGGGCACCGCGAGGCTCGCGGAAGTCATGATGAGTTCGGGCGAGAGGCCGGCCGCGTACGACCTCGCATGCGCCGCCCGCGCCGAGGCCGAGGCGTCCTCCCACGAACCCGTCCTTGCCGTCGCTCAGACCGTCCGGGGCAAGATCCTCCTGGCCATGGGGCGCGCCGACGAGGCCCTCGCCGAACTCAGTGCGGCGTCCTCCTTCTTCGAGAGGGCCCGTGTCTGGGACGAGATCGCAGAAGTCTCCCTGCTGCTGGCGCTTTCGCATATGAGACTGGGCCGCCCGCGATTCGCCATGCTCCATCTGCGGACTGCACTCGACAACGTGGAACGGGTGGCAAGCCATTTGCTGAGGCCCGGGAACCGTGCCGTGTTCCTGGCGGACCCGCGACGCCAGGCCCTGTTCGACGCCGCATCCGCGCTGAACGCACAGGTCGCGGAATCCTGAGACGAGTTCGAGGGAGGACGAGGTGACAGAGAAGGAAGCGACGCCGGGCGGCGACGACCCCCTTCGACGCGCACGCGTGCAGTTGCACGCAACCGAGCAGGCGCTGCGCCGTTCCGCCGACCCCGCCACGAGCACTCACGACGACCGCCTGGCGGACCTGCTCCAGGTCATCGAACAGATCAACGCAGAGCTGGACGTGGAACGCGTCCTGGCGATGGCAGCCGAACAGGTGATCGACATCTTCGAGGCCGAACGCGTGTTCATCGCCGACCTGCTGCCGGACCGGCAGATCCGGTTCCGCGCGGCCGTCACCTTCAAGGGGCGACCCGTACCGAACCCGCAGAACGAGGTCAGCCATGCCGTCGTCCGCGACGTGGCCGACAACCGCCGGCCCGTCCTGGTGGAGAACGCCACGCGCGACCCCCGATTCGCCGAGGTCTCCAGCGTCATCAACCTGCAGCTCCACTCGGTCATGGCCGCCCCCCTGACGGCGCGCGGCGAACTGCTGGGCGTGGTCTACGCCGACAACCGCCTGGTCACCGGCGCCTTCAGCCCGCACACGCTTGACCTGCTCGGCGTCTTCGCCAACCACATCGGCATCGCGCTGCGCAACGCCCAACTCTTCAACGACCTGAACGAGGCCCGGGCCGAACTGGCCCTGGCCGAACGCCTCCGCGCCATCGGCGAGGTGGCCGCCTTCATCGCCCACGAGGTGAAGAACCCCCTCGGCTCCATCCAGATCATGCTCGGCGCCCTGCAGGACCGCTGGCAGGAGCCCGACCTCCGCGCCAAGGTGTTCGAGATGGTGCCGCGCGAGATCCATCGCCTGAACGGCGCGGTCAGCCAGATCCTCGAATACGCCCGGCAGACGCCGCTCCTGAAGGTGCCGCTGAAGGTGTGCAAGCTCGTGCAGGCGGCGCTGGACACCCTGGCGCCGGAGGTCCGGGAGCAGGCCGTCGAGGTCCGCACGGACTTCGCCGAGGACGTGCCAACCGTCTTCGCCGACGGCGAGCGGATCCGCGAGGTGCTCGTGAACCTCCTGAAGAACGCCCTCGAAGCCATGGCCGCCGCGCCGCGCAGGGAACTGCGCCTGGCCGTGCGGCGCCGCGGCGCCGGCCACGTGGAGGTGATCGTGGAAGACACCGGCCCGGGCATCCCCGAGGCCGACCTGGAACGCATCTTCGAGCCGTTCCGTACCGGCAAACAGATCGGGTCCGGCGTGGGACTTGCGCTCTGCCAGAAGGTCGTGCGGGAGCACGGCGGACGCATCACAGCGGAGAACGTCCCGGACGGCGGCGCACGGTTCCGAGTCTCGCTGCCGCTGAGCGGCGCCTGACGGCGCCGGCGGCACCATGGCCTGTGCCCCGGCCCCCTGTCCGCACACCGCTGCTGGCTGCGGGACCGGCTCCGCGCCCGGCCGTATGCACGCGGTTGACCGGGTGTCCCGAGGAATGCACGCGCCCACGCAAGCCCCGGAATCACAGGGCGTAGCGCCCTCCTGACCATGAGGACCTCTCCGGAAAATGCGGCCGCCGCGCACGGACGGAACGGCGGTTGCTAAATCGGAGGGTACACGTCCTTGGTCCAAACGTGTGTTCGCCGGTCCGGCCCACAGCCGCACGGGGCGGCCCACCGCCCGGACGGCGGGTCCATCTCAGGAGGAGACGCAATGCGGAGTGCAGAAGGCCGGTTTCTGGCCCGGATGACGGCCCTCGTTCTGGCCCTGACGGTCGTCGTTGTCCTGGCGCCCCCCGCTCTCGCCGAAGACTTCGAGGACCCGATGTTCCCCCTGTCCCTCACGCCGCCCGTGGCCGTCTTCGGGAGCGTGGAGGCCGAGCCGCGCGGCGTGGGCGGGGCCTGGATCGATGCCCGGGAGGCGATCGAGCCCCAGATGTCCGTGCTGCTCATGACGGGCGCCGTGAACGTGTCGCCCGGGATGACGGTCGAAGTGGACGCCGGCCCGGTGTTCGAGTGCCGGCCGTCCGGAAGCTGAGCCCCTTGAGCGCCGTCCGAGAGGAGCGGATCGACGCGGGAGCGCGCCGATCCGCGGCCTCGGATCCGGGCGCCGCAGGCGCAGACCTCCTCGAGTTGGCGTGCTCCGAATGAACCTCACCCGAACACACAGACCGCCGAGCGCCGGTCGCCGGCCCTCCGGCCGCCGCCTCGCGGTGGTCGGCGCCCTTCTCCTCGCGCTCGCCCTGTCCGCATCGGCGCAGGAACCGCCCCCCGGGCTGGTCCTGCCCGGCGACGACCTGCCCTACGCCCTCGTGGACGGCTACCGCGTCGACTTCACCCGCAACGGCGCCCTGATGGTGTCGCGGGACGGCCGTGCGCTGTTCGACGTCGGGCTGGTCTACGCGCGCCCCGAGTGGAAGGAATGGGGCACGCAGATCCGCAGATCAGGCGCCGAGGACGGCTGGCACACGCCGCCCGGCGACGTCTCCACGCTGATCTTCCACGGGACGCTGCACGACGTCGACGGCACGCCGCGGTTCTCATACGTCCAGGAGACGAAGGTCCTCCCGAACGGCCTGCGGGTCGCCTACGAGGTGACCCCGCTGGCCCGGCGCGTCATCACCACGTGCGGCGTAACGCTCCATGTCCCCGTCGACAAGGCGCCGGACGGGCACATCGACCTCTGGCCCGGCTTCGGTTCCACGGAGATGCCCGAAACGTTGGGCTTCTGGGACGTTCACAGCGAGAGGGCCCGGGCGGCGGACATCGCGTTCGGCGGCACGCCGCACGTCAGCATCGCAGGCGACGGCACCCTGGACTGGCAGCTCCGCGATTACCGGTTCTGGCACGTCAACGCCTACTGGCTGACGGGTTCGGACCCCGAACTGACGCGCTCGCTCTGCCGGGGCGAGACGGGCTCGTTCGCGTTCGAGATGCGTCTGGGAGGCGCATCCGTGCAGCGCGCCACCCTCGACGGCCCCGCGGCGCCCGATGGCGCCACGGCGCCCGATGGCGCCGCCGTATGCGAGGTCAACGCCTACGGACGGGCGGCCGTCCACGCCGCCGGGCGGAAGATCGCCGAGGGCGGCCTGGCCTGGGTCGAGCCGCGCCTGGAATGGCTGCACCGCTCCGCCTCGGCCGCCGGGGCGCCGCCCATGGGCGCCGTGGTCGAGTCGGGCGGGCGGCCCGCCGTCTGCCGGGCCTCCCTCGATGCTGACGGCACCCTCCGCTGCACCGCCCGCGCCGCCGACGGCGCCGCCCCGGCCGTGCACTTCGCGCTGGCGGTGCCCGTGCAGGAGGCGCCCGCCGAACCGACGCTCGGCCGCGACACGCCGGACGGCACCCACACCGCCACGGTCGTCCTGAAGGAGGGCGGCGTGCTGACGCTCCGCTCGCAGTCGCCGTGGTCGCTCCGGCCGACGGTGATCGCGGGCGCCCGGTGCCACGTCCTGTCGACGCCTGCGGAGACCGCCGGCCCCGAGGCGGCCGCGCAGGTGCGGATGGCGTACGTCCCGGCAGCTCCGGACACGGAGGGGCAAGCGCAGTGAGGCAACACGTGCACGTCCTTTCGGCCCTGCTGCTGCTTGCGGCGCTGTCGGCGTTCGTTGGCCCGCGTGCGGAGGCCGCCCGGGCCGAGGACGGCGAGGGCGCGGCCCGACCGTTCGTCGTGGCTCTGCCGGACGACGCGGACACCCGCGGCGACTGGATCGGCAGCTACGGCTCGTATGTGTACATCCTCTGCGGGATGCGCGCGCCGTCGTCCCTGTACGGGGGCGAGGGCTGGCCGATCGACTTCTCCGCCGCCACCGGCGACCCCGAGGAGGCCGTCCGCGCGTGGCGATCCACGGCACCGGCCGAAGGCGACCGCAGCGTGCTGCGGGAGCCGAGCGGCCTGCGGCGGACCCCGGCCATCTACGACGACCACGGCGAGGTCCGGCCGCTCGGTGCCGGCCCGGACCTGCACTTCCGCCTGTCGATCCCCGAGGGCCCGTTTCTCCTGTCGCTCTACTTCTTCGAGGTCGACTGGGTCCAGTACCGCTCCTACCGGATCCGCATCTACGCCGCCGGCGAGGACGAGCCGCTGGTCACCTCGCAGATCGCGGACTTCCTCAAGGGCAAGTACAGCCGCTACGCCGCCATCGGCCCCGCCGACCTGCGCATCGTCATCGAGCGCGGCGACAGCCCGAACGCCGTCGTCTCGGCCGTCTTCCTGGACCGTCTGGTCGCTCCCGACCTGCAGTTGTTCGAGGACCTGGCCGACCCCGACGTCACGGCGGACACCGGACGGCCGCTGGAGCCGGACGCAGCGGACGAGGCCGCCCGGGCCGCGCTCGTTCGGTTGGGCGAGGCGCCCACGGACGCCGCGCGCGCAGACGCATACGTTTGCGCGGAGTGGCGCTGCGTCCGCTCGCTGCAGACCGCCGGGGCGGCGTCCCCGGCGGACTATTACGGGCGCCTGAACGGCCTGTGGGAGCCGGTCGAGGAGCGGCTCAGGAGCGCCTTCGAGTCGCTGCCGCCCGGCGCGCGCCGCTCGGAGGCCGGCCTGCTGCGCTACTTCGCCGCTCGGGCGCGCTGCGACTACGCGGCCGCGCGCACGGCGGCCCGCACCCTGGCGGCCGGTGTGCTGGACGACAGCCTGGCCGGGCGCGAGCCCTGGATGAGCGGCGCCCTGATGCTTGGGCAGTGCGCAGGCGCCCTGCTGGACGAGGGCCGGCGCGCGGAGGCAACGCCGTTCGTCGACGCCTACGCGGCCCTCTCGCTGGCGAAGGAGGAGCCCGAACGCGCGCGCGACAACCTGCTGCGGCTGGCGGACAAGGCCCTGAAGGCGGGCGTGCCCCAGCCCGTGGCCTCGGCGCTGGAGCGCTGGCAGGCCGCCCACGGCCCGCTGGACGCGCGCGGCCGCCTGATGCTGGGCAGTCTTTACTACGTCGGCGGGAAGAACGCGGAGACCTACGAAACGCTCCGAACCGTCGAGGCCGAACTGACCGACCCGACGCAGCGCATGTGGTGCCTCATCGTGATGTTCACGGCCCTGTTGCGCACCGACCGCATCGAGGAGGCGCAGGCCCTCCTGGTGCGACTGGAAAGGGAGTACCCGGGCGCACCGGAACTGGACGACGCCCACTATCGCCTCGGCGTACACCACTACGACCGACGCAACCTGGCGGCGGCCCGTCGGCGTTTCGAGCTTTTGAGGGACTCCACGCAGTCGGTCGTCTACCAGGAGATGTGCCGGGAGTACATCGAACGAATCTCACACCTGGAGGAGTTGAGACAACTGAAGGGCCGGTAACCCGGCGAAGAGTCTCAGAAAGGAGCAGGCGATGGACAGGATTCTGGTCGTTGAAGACGACGACTGCATGAACGCAAGCCTGGTGGCCGCGCTGGCCAACGAGTACGAGGTCCGGGCCGTCACCGACGGTGACGCCGCCGTGGACTTTCTGGATCACAACGCCGTGGACCTGGTTCTGCTCGACATGGTGATCCCCGAGCGGGACGGCCTGTCTGTGCTCTCGCACATCGCGGGGATGGCCCCGAAGCCGCAGGTGGTC
>JAAYEJ010000008.1 GCA_012728835.1 Candidatus Brocadiaceae bacterium
AGAAGCTCGTTCAGCGGTTCGCCGACATCGCCCGCGGGCGCAGCGATCCCGCATGGGGCAAGCGGCTGCGCGCACGCCGCAAGCAGCTCGAACGCGAGAAGGCCCAGGCCGTGGAGCGGCCGACGCTCGGGCCGTCCGGCATCAAGCCCGACTTCAGGACCGAGGGCAGCCGGGCCGACATCGCCCTGCAACTGCGCGGCTACAGCAAGGCGTTCGGCGAGCGCCGGCTGTTCGACGCTGTCGACCTGCTCGTCTCCTGCGGCGAACGCGTGGCGCTGGTCGGCCCGAACGGCTGCGGCAAGACCTCCCTCCTGCGCGACGTCATCGAGCAGGGCGACTGGCAGAACGCCACCATCCGCGTCGGCCCCAGCCTGACCATCGGCTACTGCGCCCAGCAGCAGGAGGTCCTGCGCGCCGATCGCCGCGTGGCCGACGAGGTCATGTCGCTCGGCGTGGCCCGGCGCGACGCCTACGGCATCCTGGCCCGGTTCCTGTTCAGCCGGGACGACATGAACAAACGCGTCGGCGACCTGTCGGGCGGCGAACGCAACCGCCTGCAGCTGGCGCGCCTCATGGTGGACCGGCCGAACTTCCTCATCCTGGACGAGCCGACCAACCACCTGGACATCCTGGCGCGCGAGGCCGTCGAGGACGCGCTCGGCGACTATCAGGGGACGCTGCTGGTGGTCTCGCATGACCGCTACTTCCTGGACAAGATCGTCGAGCGGGTCGTCGAGGTGCGGGACCGGCGCCTGCATTCCTACACCGGCGGATTCACCGAGTTCTGGGAGGCTCGCCGGCGCATCTCCCGGACCTCCGGCCGGATCGCCACCCGGGCAAAGGTGCGCGAGCGAGCGGCCAGGGGACGGTCCGCGCCGACGGCCGTGCTGGAGAAGCAGATCGGCGAACTTGAACGGGACAAGGTGTCCCTGGAAGGACGGATGGAGAACGCCTTCCGCCACCGCAACCGCCGGGAGGCGCGGCGGCTGGCCGCCGAACTGGAGCAGTTGCAGGAACGCCTGGACCGCCTCTACCAGGAGTGGCTGGCCGCGAGCGAGTGAACGGCCGGCGGCCGGGGGGGCGCAGCGGCAGGGACCCCCGCCCCCCGGCCGGGCGAACACGCGCGGCGTGCCGGAACGGCGCCGGTCACCCATTGAAGAACCGCCGCGAATCGCATATCCTCATGGGAGTCGATTCTGCGCGGACCGCCCGGTGGTCCCGTCCGGGCGATGCTTCGGAGCCGGGGGGGGGCACCGTGTCGTCTGTCCCCGCAAGAAAGTGCACATCTGCCGGCATGGGCCGGGGAACTGACCATTTCAGGGGGAGGACCGGACGTGAAGAAGAAGCTGCTCATTGCGTTCGTGGTCGTTCTGGTCGTCATCGTGGCCGGGGGGCTCCTTGTCTACTCGAATCTGGACAAGATCATCAAGGTCGGCGTCGAGAAGGGCGGCACGATGGTCCTGGGCGTGTCGACGACGTTGGAGGGGGCGACGGTGGACGTCCCGAACGGCACCGTCGGCCTGGACGGCCTGCTGCTCGGCAGCCCGGAGGGCTTTTCAGAGCCCGGCATGTTCAAGCTGGGCCATGCGCACACGACGGTGGACCTCGGGTCGATTCGGAAGGACGAACTGATCATCCGCGAGGTTGTCATCGACGGCCCCGAGATCACGCTGGAGTTCGACGGCACCCGGACGAACTGGGGCACGTTGCTGGAGAACCTGGAGAGCGAGCCGAAGCAGGAGGAGGCCAGGAAGAAGAGCCAGAAGAGCGTGCGGGTGGACCGGATCGTGTTCTCGAACGGCAAGGTGCGCATCGCGGGCGTGCCTGCCGTGGGCGGCGCGACCGTGCCGCTGCCGCGGCTCGAGATCACCGACCTCGCCCCGGCTGACGGCACCGTGCAGACGGTCGGCGGCGTGCTGGCCGACGTAGTCAGGTCGCTCTACACGTCCGTGGTCGGCGCCGCCGGGAGCGTGCTGCCCCTGGAGCAGGTTCAGGCGCTCGGCCAGGAGGCGCTGGCCGTGGCCGGGCAGGCGGCCCAGGCCGCGACGGAAGCCGCCGGAGCGGCCGCATCAGCGGCCAAGGACGCGGCGGGCAGCGCGGCCGAGGCGGCGAAGGACGCCGGGGCGGCCGCCGCCGGCGCGGCAAAGAGTGCAGGCGACAAGGCGACGGGGCTCATCCGCGGCGTCCTGCCCGGCGGCAAGGACGAGCCGGCCGAGGCGGATGGTGCGGACGAAGGAGAGTGAGCAGCCTGCGGCCGCCGTCGGGGCCGCCCACTGCGGAGGAGAAGATCCGTGGACATGAGCGAGATCATCAGCTTCCTGCTGATCGGGATCGTGGCGGGCTGGATCGCCGGCAAGCTGATGAAGGGCCGGGGCTTCGGCCTGGTCGGGAACATGGTCGTGGGCGTGCTGGGGGCCGCAGCCGGCAGCGTCCTTTTCGGACTGGTGGGCCTGAGGAACGACGGCAGCCTGATCGGCGTGCTGATCACGGCCGTGGTCGGCGCGGTCGTGCTCCTGTTCGTCATCGGCGTCCTGCGAAAGGCGTAGCACGCCCGGCAAGCGTCGGCTCGCATGGGAGAGGGGATGGTGCGGCGCAAGGTCGGTCGTGTGGTGCGGTTCCTGAAGGGCGACGTGTGGCGGGTCCGGTCCAGGGACCTGCCGCCGAGCCGTTCGTTCCTGATCCGGCAGGTCCGCATCGTCCTCCTGGCCCTGCGCGGCTTCCGGACGGACCGCTGCAGCCTCCGGGCGTCGGCGCTGACGTACTTCACGGTCCTCTCCATCGTGCCCGCCGTGGCCATGACGTTCGGCGTGGCCAAGGGGTTCGGCCTGGAGGCGATGCTGGAGGAGCGGATCCGCACGGCGCTGCACGGCCAGCCGGAGGTCGCCGACCACCTCATTCGGTTCTCGCAGTCGCTCCTTGAGAGCGCGCGCGGCGGCGTGATCGCCGGCGTGGGCATCGCGGTGCTGTTCTGGACGGTCATCAAGGTGCTCACGCACGTCGAGAAGTCCTTCAACGCGATCTGGGGCGTGGAGGAGCAGCGCCCGCTGCCGCGCCGCTTCGCCGACTACCTGTCCATGATGCTCATCGGCCCCGTGCTGCTGATCGTGTCCGGCGGCGTGACCGTTCTGGTGGCCGGCAAGGTGCAGGGCTTCGTGCAGGGCGTGAGCCTGCTGGGCTTCCTGGCGCCCGTGGTCACGCGGCTGCTGCGGCTGCTGCCCTACTGCCTCGGCTGGGGCCTGTTCGCGTTCGCCTACATCGTCATGCCGAACACCAGGGTGCGGTTCCGATCCGCGCTGCTGGGCGGCGTCGTGGCGGGCACGCTCTACCAGATCGTGCAGTGGGTCTACATCGCCTTCCAGGTGGGCGTGGCGAAGTACAACGCCGTCTACGGGAGCTTCGCCGCCCTCCCACTCTTCCTGGTCTGGCTGCAGCTCAGTTGGCTCATCGTGCTCTTCGGGGCGGAACTCTCGTTTGCGTCGCAGAACGTGGAGACCTACGAGTTCGAGCCGGACTGCCGGCTGGCCAGCCGCTCGTCCAAACGGCTCGTGGCGCTGCGCATCGTCCAGGTCGTCGTGCAGAGATTCGCGGGCGGCCTGAACCCCCTGACGGCCGCCGAGATCTCGCGCCAGGTGGGCGTGCCCATCCGCCTGACCACCGAGATACTGCACGAGCTGGTCGAGGCCCGCGTCCTGTCGGAGACGCCCATCGAGAACGCCAAGGACCTCGCCCACCTGCCCGCCCGCCCGCCGGAGCAACTGACGATCGCGTTCGTTCTGGAGGCGCTGGACGACCGCGGCGGCGACACGCTGCGCCCCGCCGAGTCGCCCGAACTCGAGGAGCTGGCCGACAGCCTCCGCGCGTTCCGCGAGGAACTCCGCCGCTCGCCCGCGAACACGCCCCTTCTGAGGGCGGCGGCCGGGCCGGACGCAGCACGCCCCGCCCCCCCCTTTGCCCCCCGTCGGCCCCGGCAGTAGAATGCGTCCATGGCCAGACAGGAATCAGGCATCGCGGTGGTCGCGCACAACCGGCGCGCCCGGCACGACTTCGTCATCGAAGACAGCTACGAGGCGGGGATCGTGCTCCAGGGCACCGAGGTGAAGAGCCTGCGCGAGGGCACCTGCAGCCTCAACGAGGCCTACGCGCGGCCCAAGGGGGATGAGGTCTTCCTGTTCGACATGCACATCCCCCCCTACGGCCCGGCCAGCCAGTTCAACCATGACCCCAAGCGGCCGCGAAAGCTCCTGCTCCAGCGCCGTGAGCTGGACCGCATCATCGCCCGCTGCACCGAGCGCGGGTATACGCTGGTGCCGATGCGGCTCTACTTCAAGGGCGGCTACGCAAAGGTGCAGATCGGGCTGGCCCGCCGCCGCAAGCACTGGGACGACCGCGACAAGAAGGAGGCCCGACAGCGCCGCAAGGACACCGCCGCCGAACTCGGCCGGCGGGGCCGCCGGTAAGCGGCCGCGCACAGGACCCCACCAGGAGACTCCCCATGACCGACTCCAGGCCGAACATCGTGTATGTGACCGCCCACCCGGACGACTCCTCCAACGCCATGGGCGCCACGGCCCTGCTGCTCAAGGACCGCTACGACGTCCACGTGCTCTGCGCCACGCGCGGGGAGCGCGGCATCCGCGGCAAGACGTACGCTGAGGCGGGCGCCATCCGGGAAAAGGAAGAGGCCGCCGCCTGTGCCCTGATGGGCGCGCAACTGACCTTCCTGGACAGGGTGAACGGCGAGCTCTACGCCGACAAGGCCATCTGCGACATGGTGGCCGGCATCCTGACCGACCTGCGCCCGGCCGCCGTCTTCACCCTGTGGCCGATCAACGAGCACGAAGACCACACGGCCGTCTACGAGATCACCATGAAGGCGCTGCTGCTGTCCGACCTGCGCGGGACGACCGAGGTCTACATGGGGGAGAACGACATCGGCGGCCAGACGAACCAGTTCGTCCCGGACATCTACGTCGACATCTCCGGCGTGATCGAGCAGAAACGGGCGATGGTCGCCTGCCATCGGTCGCAGTACCCGAGCGAGGAGCGCCGGGAGTACATCATCCGGCGCAACGCGATTCGGGGCATGATGGCGCGGTGCCCCTTTGCGGAGGCATTCAAGACGCTCTACCCCGTGACGACCGGCCGCTGGGGCCGCCCGTCGGGGGCGCTCCTCCTGGACCTGTAGGCCGCACCGCGGCCGCCCGGCCGGTTCAGACGTCCGCCCGCTCCAGGTCCAGCCAGGCGCATTCCTCACGCGTCAGTCTGAGTTCCATGGCCGCGACGTTCTCCTCGAGTTCGCGCGGGGCCATGCAGGCGCAGATGGGGAAGACGTTCAGCCCCTGGCTCACGACGAAGGCCATGGCGATCTGGGCGACCGTGACGCCCTTGCGGCGGGCCAGTTCCATCGCGCGGTCGAGCCGGCGGAAGTTGACCTCGTGGCAGAACCCCCTGCGCGTCGCCTCGTCGATCGCGCCGGGGTCGTGTTCGTACGCCTCCCGCGTGATGCGGCCGGCCATGAAACCGCGGGCCATGCTGCTCCAGGCAAACACGGGCATCTGCGTGCGCCGGTACCACGCGCGCGCATCGGCGCCGGCCGCCCCGCCGATGCTCAGGCAGCCCGCCCAGGTCTCCTCGATCTGCTCGGCCAGGCTGTAGTTGGGGCTGCTGGCGACCAGCGGCGTCAGGCCGTGCGCCTCGGCGTATTCGTTCGCCTGCTGCAGCCGCTGATGGGTCCAGTTGGAGCCGCCGAAGGCGCGGATGAGGCCCGCCTCGCGCTCCCTGTTCAGGGCGTCCACGATCGGGCCGACGGGCACGTCCGGGTTGTCGCGGTGCAGCAGGTAGAGGTCGATGTAGTCCGTGCCCAGCCGCTCGAGGGACTCGCGCAGGTCGGAGGCGATGTCCTCCGGTGTGACCCGCTGCCGATTTGTGGGATGCGCGCCCTTCCCGATAATGACCACCTGCCGGCGCACGCCGCGCTCGGCGATCCACCGCCCGAGTGTCCGCTCCGCCTTCTCTCCGTACACGTGCGCCGTGTCGAACGCCGTGGCGCCGCGCTCGAACAGAGCGTCCATCAGCGGGAACGGTTCGCCGCCATCGGGCCGGCGGGCGACCTCGATGCCCATCACCAGACGCGAAACGTCCTTGTCGATGCCCGGTATCCTGCCGTACTGCATGCCCCACACTCCTTCAACTCGGCCCGGAACGGGCAAGCGCCGCGTCCTGCGCCTCCACGAGCGCGGCCAACTCGGCGTCCCTGTCCGGGGCCAGTCCACAGTGGCCCGCGAGCACCTCCCGCAGTCCCTGATGCGTCTGGCCCGTCTCTCGGGCGATCCGAACGGCCGCTGCCAGGCCCGTGGCGAAGGCGACCGGCTCGACGCCCCGGGCGGCGACCGTCCGCAGGCCATAGACGATGCGCTCGCCCGGTTCGAGCTTGCGCATGATCGCGCGCACGCCGCGCGCGATCGGGTCGTTCAGCAGCGGCGACGTGATCCGGCGCAGGATGGCGTCGCAGTAGTTCATGTACTCGCTGCGCCCCAGCGCCGCCCCGTGCCGGGCCTGCAGGGCGGCCCCCGCTTCGTCGATCAGCAGGCGCCGCCCCAGTTCCAGCAGGTCCGGCTGCACGCGAAGCTCCGGGAACGTCTGCACGCCCCGCAGCCGGCCCAGGCAGGCGAGCACAAAGTGGAGCCCGTTGTGCGAGAGCATCTTCACGTCCTCGGACGCCCGGAAGCGGGCGGGCGCCTGGGGCTCCAGGGCGGCTGGCAGGTTGTCCAGGCCGTCCAGAACATGCTCCTGCACGGGAATGCCATAGAACGGCTCGGCCACGACCGCCCAGTCGAGCCCGGGGGCCGGCGGCTGCAGGGGCGGCCGGACGGGCTGGACGATCGTGCACATCCGCCCCATGACCGTGTCGCCGATCAACGGGGCGGCCGCGAACCCGCCGCCCGCCGCCTGCTCGATGGCGCGGCGCAGCCCCGCGGCGATCTCGACGCCGTTCTCGGCACAGGCGATGCGCAGCGGACGACGGGCCGGGCGCTCGGCCGCCGCACGGGACAGCAGCGGCACCAGGCGGTGCAGATTCGACGCGCCGACGGCCGTGATGACCAGGTCGGCGCCTTCCAGCACCCCGAGCACCTCGGGCGTGGTGCGTGCGTCCAGGCAGAGAGCGTCCACGTTGCCGACCCGGACGGTCCGGAGCGACAGCCCGGCCTCGTTGAACACGTAGCACCCGGCCGCGCGCAGCGGGGCCGCCAGGTCGGCCCGGGCCGGCACGTCCACGAAGACGACCGGGGCCTCGGGGGCCAGTTCCGGCCCCAGGAACCCGAGCCCGAGCGCTCCCGCTCCGAAGACGACGCATCTGAAAGACGTGGCTGCCATGGGGACTCCGCGCGCAGCGCAGACGGCGCTATTCGTACTTCTTGACGTCGGGCTCGGGGATCTCGTCCAGGAGCATGCGCACGATATCGACACTGTCGACCGACTCGGCCTGGGCCTGGAAGTTGCACGCGATTCGATGGCGGAGAACGGGGACGGCCACGGTGCGGATGTCGTCGATGGCCACGTTGAGCCGGCCGTCCATGGCGGCCACGGCCTTGGCCGTCAGCACCAGGTGCTGGCCCGCACGGGGGCCGGCGCCCCAGTCGACCATCTCCCGCACGAACGGCGGGGCCGTGTCGGACGACGGCCGGCTGGCGCGGATCAGGGCCGTGGCATAGCGCATCACGTAGGGGGAGGCGACGATCTCCTCCACCAGGTCCTGCATGGCGAGTATCTGCTGGCCGCCGATGACCTCCTCGAGCCGGGGTCGCCGGCCGCGCGTGGTCTCCTCCAGGACGCGCTGCTCCATGGCCTCGTCCGGGTAGCCCACGTGGATGTTGAGCATGAAGCGGTCGAGCTGGGCCTCGGGCAGGGGATAGGTGCCTTCCTGCTCGATGGGGTTCTGCGTGGCGATGACGAAGAAGGGGCGCGGCAGGTCGTAGGTGGTCTGCCCGACGGTCACCTGGCGTTCCTGCATCGCCTGGAGCAGGGCGGCCTGCGTCTTGGGCGGTGTGCGGTTGATCTCGTCGCCCAGGACGATGTGGGCGAACAGCGGGCCGGGCACGAAGCGGAACTCGCGCTTGCCGGTGCTCTCGTCGAGCACGTTCGTGCCCGTGATGTCGCTGGGCATCAGGTCCGGCGTGAACTGCACGCGCCGGAAGGTCAGCGACGTGATCTGCGCCAGCAGGGAGACCATCATGGTCTTGGCCAGCCCCGGCACCCCGACCATCAGGCAGTGGCCGCGGGCGAGTATCCCGGCCAGAAGCTGCCGCAGGACCTCGTCCTGACCGTAGACGGCGCGCGTCAACTGGCCCAGCATCGCCTCCACGTGCACGCTGAACTCGTCCAGCCGTCTGGCGAAGCCGCTTTCTTTGGACGCCACGTCGGGGCACGCTCCGTGTGCAGGTGTGGGGGGGCCTACGGGGTTCGGTCCGACGCCTCCAGCAGTTCGGCAACCGACACCGGCCGGCGCTCCCGGGACGACTGCGCCACGGCCATGGCCGTGGCCAGGCTGACCAGGTTGTCGCGCCCGCTGGTCTCGGGTTCCCGGCCCTCGGCCACCGCCCGCCGGAACTCGGCCAGGACGGCCGCCTGCCCGCTGACGGGCCCCGGGTCGAGTTCCACCTCGCTGTCCGTGTCCGGGTGCGCCGACGGCCGGACGTGCACCCGGCCGTCGCAGAACTCCAGCAGGGCGTCGCGGCATTCCACGGACCAGTGGCCGTCCCACGCCGTCTGCGGCCCGCGCGAGACCCAGCTCCCTTCGTAGACGACCTTCAGGCCGTCCTCGAACTCCAGCAGCGCGGCCGCGCACGCGTCCTCCTCAAACGGGCTCCAGGAGGGCTGCCACGTGCGCGCGTACACCGTCACCGGGTCCCGGCCCGTCAGGGCGCGCATCAGGTCGAAGTGGTGGATGCTCATGTCGCGCACGAGGGGGCGGTCCAGCCGGGCGCGCAGGGCGTCTCGGAAGCTGACCGACCGCGCAAACCGCACGGAGAGGGCCTCGGGCCGGCCGAACTCGCCCGAACGGATGATCCGGCGCATCGTGCGGGCCCAGGGGCGGAAGCGGTAGTTCTGGCTCACCATCAGGGCGCGCCCCGCCCGGCGCGCCGCCTCTACGACCAGACACGCGTGCGGCATGGAGTCGGCCAGCGGCTTCTCGGTCAGCACGTGCAGCCCGCAGTCGAACGCCGCCAGGGCCACCTCGTGGTGGAGGGGCGCCGGCGTGACGATCAGCACGGCCTCGGCCTGGACGGTCCGGAAGGCCTTGCGGAAGTCCGTCAGGCACGCGGACGGACTCAGGCCGGTCGCCTCCCGGGCGGCATCCAGCGTCGCCTCGTCGACATCGACGAGGGCGGCCAGGGAGACCGTGTCGTCGCTCCGGACGCGGGGCAGCCACGTGCGGCCGAACCCGCCTGCGCCCACCTGGATCACCCTCACGGTCGCGCTCCTGAGTTGGCGGAAATGCGCGCGCGATTCTACCCAAGCCTCGCCCCTGTGGCAAGCAGGCAGCGGACTTCCGGCCGGCGGGACGCCTCCCGACGCCCCCCGTCGGGCAGCGTGGCGGTCTCGGCCGCGCGTGCGGGGGCCTGCCGGATCCGGGGCCGGCACTTGCGGCGCCGTGCATATCCCGCTATAATCGTCGAAGATAGGGCGGCCAGGGAGCCGCCGGGGGTTGGAGCGTCGCCAGAGAGAAGGCGAGTTGCGTCGCAGATGGAAAAGGACCGCAAGACGGCAATAGTCGAGCAGTTTCGGACGCACGAGACCGATACCGGTTCGCCGGACGTGCAGGTGGCCCTGTTGACGGAACGCATCAGGGAGCTGACCGAGCACCTGCGAACCCACAAGAAGGACCACGCATCGCGTCAGGGCCTGTTGAAGATGGTCGGGAAGCGTTCGGCCCTGCTGAAGTACCTGATGCGCGAGAATCCGACCCGGTATCGGGGACTGATCGAGACGCTGAAGTTGAGGAAGTGAGGGAAGATAACTCCGGTTGTCCCACCTGCGCAGTCCGTCGGCGCCGGCAGGCGTAGCGCGTTCGACAGAACGCGGACGGTGCGCACTACGCATTCCCCAGAGTCACCTCACTGCCCCGCACCCGCGGCGGACCGGCTGGTCCGGCGTGTGCGCGCGGGGTCTGCGGGTCGTATGGAGGGCGCACCAGGGCTACTTTCCGGCGGCCGAGCCGCTCCCCTGCGCAGACAGCGACGTCATTGGACGTGTGTGCCGAGTCGGGTCGATTTCCGTTTGTCATCCGAGGGATGAGCATTGAAGACGAGAGTGGAGAAAAGGATCGCGGAGCGCGTGTTGAGCATTGAGACCGGCGAGCTGGCCAAGCAGGCCGATGGCGCCGTGCTGGTGCAGTATGGAGATACGGTCGTGATGGCCGCCGTCATGGCAGTGCCGGACGCGCGGGGCGTGCCGTTCTTCCCCCTGGGGGTCGAATACCGCGAGAAGCAGTACGCCGCCGGGCAGTTCCCGGGCGGCATCATCAAGCGGGAGGGGCGCCCGACCGAGAAGGAAGTGCTGACCTGCCGCATGGTCGACCGCCCGCTGCGGCCCCTGTTCCCCGAAGGCTATCACGAAGAGGTACAGGTCACCGCCTGGGTGCTCAGCAGCGACGGCGAGAACGACCCCGACGTGCTGGCCATGATCGCCTCCTCGGCGGCCCTGGCCATCAGCGACATCCCCTTCCACGGCCCCATCAGCGGCTGTCGCGTGGGCCTGGTCAACGATGAGTTCGTCATCAACCCCACGCACGAACAGCGCGACGGCAGCGAGTTGGACATGGTCGTCGCCAGCGTGGCCGACAGCGTGGTGATGGTCGAAGGGGCGGCGCGGGAGATCCCCGAGGACGACGTGGCAACCGCCATTCAGTGCGCGCACGACGTCAACGCCGAGATCCTCGCCCTGATCCGGTCGCTGGTCGATCAGTGCGGCAGGCCCAAGCGGGAATGGGAGCCGCGCGTGCAGTACGACAGGGCGCTCGAAGCGCTGCGCCCCCGTTACGGCGACCGCTTCGTCGAGGCGCATCGGACCTCCGGCAAGCTGGAACGAGCCCGCGCCGTGCGCGCCCTGCGCGACGAGGCGATCGAGGCACTGGTCGACGACGAAGACCCCGAAACCATCACGGGCGGGGAGGTCTACGCGGCATTCGACGCGCTCGAGAACCGCGCCATGCGCGACCAGCTCGTGGCCGAAGGCCGCCGCGCGGACGGACGGGCGCCGAACCAACTGCGCCCCATCTCCTGCCAGGTCGGCCTGCTGCCCCGCACCCACGGATCGGCCGTCTTCACCCGCGGCGAGACGCAGGTCCTGGCCGTCGCCACCCTCGGCACGGTGCAGGACGAGCAGCGCGTGCTCGATCCGCTGGTCGAAGAACCGTCCAAGAAGTTCATGCTCCACTACAACTTCCCGCCCTTCAGCGTCGGTGAGGTCAAGCCCGCCCGCGGCCCGAGCCGCCGCGACCTCGGGCACGGGGACCTGGCCGAGCGCGCACTGGAGCCGATCCTGCCCGACGGCGAGGCCTTCCCCTACACGATCCGGATCGTGTCCGACGTCCTGGAGTCCAACGGGTCCTCCTCCATGGCCAGCGTCTGCGGCGGCACGCTCTGCCTGATGGACGCCGGCGTGCCGATCACCAACCCCGTTGCCGGGATCGCCATGGGACTGGTCAAGGAAGGCGACAAGACCTTTATCCTGACCGACATCGCGGGCGCCGAGGACCACCACGGCGACATGGACCTGAAGGTGGCCGGCACCCAGCACGGCATCACGTCCATGCAGATGGACCTCAAGGTGCGGGGCATCGGCCTGGACCTGCTGCGCAAGGCGATGGACCAGGCCCGCGAGGCCCGGCTGGAGATACTGCGCGCCATGCTGCGCACGCTGCCCCAGCCGCGCGCCGAGATCTCCCCCTACGCGCCGGTGCTCGTGCAGGTCAAGATCGCCCCGGACATGATCGGCAAGCTCATCGGCCCGGGCGGCAAGACGATCAAGGGCCTCGAAGAGAAGTACGAGTGCAACATCGAGGTGGAAGACGACGGCAGCGTCACCGTCTCCAGCGAACGCGGCGGCCGCGCCGCCGAGGCGGCGGAGTACATCCGCATGCTCGGCCAGTCGGTCACCGTCGGGGCCGTCTACGAAGGCACGGTCACCGAACTGAAGGACTTCGGCGCCATCATCGAGCTCTTCCCGGGCGCCGACGGCCTCTGCCACATCAGCCAGCTCGATGACGGCTACGTCAAGGAGGTCTCCGAGGTCTGCAAGGTCGGCGACCGGATGAAGGTGAAGGTCATCAGTGCGGACGATGGCCGGGTGCGGCTGAGCCGCAAGGCCGCCCTGAAGGACGAGGCGGACGCCTGATCCCAGGCGTTCAGGGGCCGCGTCGGGCCGCCGGGCGCCTGCCCTGCGGCCCGTGCCCACCGGCCGAGACGTCGCCGTCCGGGCGGGCGATCCGTGAGCCGCGGTCAGGGGACGCGCACATGGACGACCACGCAAACGTGCTGGTGGCCGCCGAAGACAGCGAAACGGCCCAGGCGGCCGGCCGGGCACTCCAGGAGGCCGGCCACGCCTGTACGGCCGCCCCCGGCCTGGACGCCGGAATCGAGGAAGCCCGCTCCGGCCGCTATGACGTCGTCGTGGTCGCCCTCGAAGCCGCCGGCGAACGAGGCTTCGCCGTCCTGGCCGCCGCCCGCAACGGCAACCCCGACTGCCAGGTGATCGTCATCACCCCCCATGGCCGGGCCGACGAGGCCGTCGCCGCCATGCGCGCCGGCGCCCTCTACTACCTGGAAGCCCCCGTCAATCCCGCCGAACTGACGATGATCGTCGACCGCGCGGTCGAACGCGTGGCCCTGACCCGCGACCGCGCCCTCATGCAGAGCGAACTGACGCGGCGCTACGGGTTCGACAACATCATCGGCAGCAGCCGCCCGATGCAGAAGGTCTTCGGGCGCGTCGCGCAGGTCGCACGCACCAACGCCACCGTGCTGATCCAGGGCGACACGGGCACCGGCAAGGAGCTGATCGCCCGCGCGATCCACTACAACAGCGACCGCCGCCACAACCGCTTCGTGCCCCTCAACTGCGCCGGCCTGGTCGAGACCATCCTGGAGAGCGAACTCTTCGGGCACGAAAAGGGCGCCTTCACCGGGGCCGTCAGCGCGCGCGTGGGCCTGTTCGAATACGCCAACCACGGCACGCTGTTCCTCGACGAGATCGGCGACATGCCCCTGGCCAGCCAGACCAAGCTGCTCCGCGTGCTGGAACACGGCGAGATCGTCCGCGTGGGCAGCAACGAGCCGATCCGCGTGGACGTCCGCCTGGTGGCCGCCACGAACCAGAATCTGCACCAGAGCATCGCGGACGGCACGTTCCGGCGCGATCTGTTCTACCGCCTCAACGTCGTCACCATCCGCCTGCCCGAACTCAGGGAACGCCAGGGCGACATCCCGCTCCTGGTCGACCACTACCTGCGCGAGTTCGCCCGCGCCTACGGCAAGTCCATCCGCACCCTCAAGCCGTCCGTGCGCAAGGCTCTCTACCGCTACGCATGGCCGGGCAACGTGCGCGAACTCCGCAACTGCATCGAGCACATGGTCGTGGCCACCACCGACGACATCCTGGGCGAGGACGACCTGCCCGACTACATGCTCGAACAGGCCGGGGCGAGCCTTGCCGAACCCTCGCTGGCCGCCCTGGCCGGCCAGCCCCTCGAAGAGGTCGAGAAACGCCACATCGCCCGCACCCTGGAACTGGTCGACGGAAACCGGGAGAAGGCCGCCGAACTCCTCGGAATCGGCGAGCGTACCCTCTACCGGAAGATCGAGAAGTACGGCCTCCGGTGACCTCCGGCGTGCGCAAAATGTTCCGACTCTTCGGCCCGCATCTGAAAAAAAGGGACACACGCTTGCCGAGCGACCCCGGATGTGGTAGTCTATGAATAGCGGAACGGCGATGACGAAATCGCCCTAAGTCGCACGCTCATTGATGCTTAGGCAAAACGCGAGAAGAAGAGGTGGCACGGGACAGTGGCTCGTCTTGACACTGGCATGCTCTTTGCTCTATTCTGCATCAGCTGCCTGTCTCTTAGTCACGACGCTCCCACCTAATGATACAGCGTCGTGAGCTGTCGGGTGAGCGCCCCCCTCCCCGACAGCAGCCCCTCTTGCGGGTGGGCTCACCCCAGCCCACCCGCATTTTTCTTTGGCGCGTCCCGCGACCCCCCCACGCCCACCGGCATGCACGGGCATGCCCGCACACGATGGCCCCTTCGTCGTCCTCAAGCCGCCACGGGAGCACCCCGATGGACCGCGTCGTGCTCAGCCTCGAAGAGGTGACCTTTCGCCGCGCCCATGCCCGGGTCCTCCACGGCGTCTCCTGGACGGTCCGCCGGGGCGAGCACTGGGCCGTCCTCGGGCCGAACGGCGCCGGCAAGACGTCCCTGATCATGATCGCCACCGGATACCAGCCCGCCAGCACCGGCCGCGTGTTCCTGCTGGACGGCTACTTCAGCGAGATCGTGCTCCCACGCGCCCGCGAGCGCGTGGCGCTGGTCAGCGCCGCCCTCGGTGACGTGATGCTCAAGCACCGCGGCGCCACAACGGGCCTGGAGGTCGTCCTGAGCGGCCGCTATGCGTCCCTGGGCTTCTACGCACGCCCGGAGCCGGAGGAGATGGAAAGGGCCCGCGCCGTCCTGCGCCGCATGGGCCTCGAGCACCTGGCCGACGTCCGATACAGCCTGATGTCCACCGGACAGCGCCAGCGGTGCCTGATCGCCCGCAGCGCCATGGCCGACTGCGAACTGGCCATCCTGGACGAGCCCTGCGCCGGGCTGGACGTGGCCGCCCGAGAGGACCTGCTGGCCGCCCTGGAGGCCGCCTGTCGCGAACGCCCCCACGTGCCCCGTGTGCTCGTGACGCACCACCCGGAGGAGATCGTGCCGAGCATCTCGCACGTGCTGCTGCTGCGCAGCGGACGGTCGGTCGCCGCCGGACGCAAGGAGGACGTGCTGACCGAACCGAACCTGGAGGCCACCTTCGGCATCCCGCTGCGCCTCGTGCGCGAACGCGGACGCACGTGGATCATCCCGCGCGGGGGTGACGGGCGCCCCTGCCCCGAGCCGGACCCACCGCGGCCCGGGTAGGCGCCCGGACGCCTTTCACTCCTGCCCGCCGCCCTCCCACTCGGTCACGCCGAAGCGCGCCATCCCGTCCCCCGCCGCGGCGGGCTTACGGTTCCTCGGTCGGGTAGTCCAGGAGTGCCACGACGCGGCGGCCGGCGAGCTTCTCGCGGCCGGGCAGGAAGCTCAGCTCCACCAGGAAGGCGCAGGCGACGACCTCGCCGCCGAGTTCCTCCACCAGGTCGCAGCAGGCGGCGGCCGTGCCGCCGGTCGCCAGCAGGTCGTCCAGCACCAGCACCCGCTGGCCGGGCCGGATCGCGTCGCGGTGGACCGTCAGGGTGTCGGTGCCGTATTCGAGTTCGTAAGACCGCTCCACGGTCTCGGCGGGCAGCTTGCCGGGCTTGCGGACGGGCACGAACCCCGCGCCGAGCCGGCAGGCGACGGCCCCGCCGAAGATGAAGCCGCGGGCCTCGGCGGCCATCACGACATCGACCTGTTCGCCGGCAAACGGCTCGGCGAGGGCGTCGACGGCCGCCTGGAACCCGCTGGCATCCTTGATCAGTGTCGTGATGTCGATGAACACGATCCCGGGCTTCGGGAAGTCGGCGATCTTGCGGATGCGGCTCTTCAGATCCATGTGTTCTCCTTCGTTAGGGCTGGTCCGACACCTCACCCCTGGCCGCCAAGCGCTTCCTTCAGCTTGCCCAGGGCTTCCTTCTCGATCTGCCGGACGCGCTCGCGGCTCAGGCCCATGCGGCGCCCGGCGGCCCGCAGCGTCAGGGGGCCGTCCTCGCCCAGTCCGAAGCGCAATGACAGTATGCGGGCCTCCCGCTCATCGATGGCCTCCAGAACACCGCGCAGGGCCTCCATCTCCATGCGCTCGAACACGAGGCGGTCGGGCCGGTCGGACTCCGGGGCGGCCAGCATGGCGGCCAGGGACATGTCCGACTCAGGGCCGTCGCCCAGGTTCTCATACAGGCTGGCGGGCTCCGCCGCAAGGGCCCTCTGCAGGAACAGCGCCCGCGGGCCGCTGAGGGCCATCTCGTCGGCGAGTTCCTCCATGGAGGGCTCCCGCCCGAGCCGGCCCTGAAGCTCGGCCTGCGTCTGCTTGGCCCGGGCCACGATGTCCGCCATGTAGGCGGGGATGCGGATGGTACGGGCGCTGGAACGGACGGCCCGGCGGATGGCGCGGCGGATCCACCACGTTGCGTGGGTGCTGAAGCGCACGCCCCGCTCGGGGTCGAACCGGTCCACAGCGTGCAGAAGGCCGAGGTTGCCCTCCGCGATCAGGTCCGTCAGCTCCACGCCCCGGCCGGCATACTCGCGCGCGATGCTGACGACGAGGCGGAGGTTGGACAGGATGAGCCGTTCGCGGGCGCCGGCATCGCCGTCCCGCCGGTGGGCGACGGCCAGCTCGCGCTCACGGTCCTTGGTCAGAAGCGGGTGGGCGGCAACCTCGCGCAGGTAGGCCGCCAGTGCGGACTCCTGTCCCTCCGGCCGCATGGCACACCCCCTCCCGGCTCGGGCACGCACAGGCCCCGAAGGCGTCCGCTCCCGCGACGGTGCGGAAGCGGACGCTCGGGCACTCGGCACTGCTGCGGACGCCGAGGCGGTCGCTTGCGTCAGACCCCCTCGGTCCGTCCGGGTTCATCCTCCTCGCCCGGCTCATCGACGACGGTTTCGGACTCACCGCCTTCGCAGGTCTCGTCCTCGACCCCGTCGGCCAGGGCTTCGAGTTCCTCCGTGAGGAAGGAATCGTCCTCCTCCGGGTCCTGCTCCTCGGCCGTTTCGGACGGCGCAGCCTCCGGCGCCTCCTCGTGCCGGGACACAACGCTCAGCGGGATGTTCAGACCGGTGGCGGGCCGTGCGGCCGGCCCGACGCCCTCGCGTCCCCGCTCGAACTGCGGCGCCTGCGACATGGCGTCCTGCACCATCTTGGCGGGGTCCTCGGCCTCCTCCAGCTGGTCGCTGCGGATGACGATCCTCGGGGCGCCCTCATCCTCGACGGGGCCGTCGGTGCGCAGGCTGAGGCCGATCTTGCGTGCCTCGGCATCGACGCGGATGACGCGCACGTCGAGCACGTCGCCGACGTCCACGATCTCCTCCGGAGACGGGATCTTCTTCTCGCTCAGCTCGCTGACGTGGAGCAGGCCCTCCAGGCCTTCCTCGACCTCAACGAAGGCTCCAAAGCTGGTGAGCTTCGTGACACGGCCGCGCACCAGGTCGCCGGACTGGTAGCGGGACGGGATGTCCTGCTCCCAGGGGTCCGCCTCGAGCTGCTTCAGCCCCAGCGCGACGCGCCGCTTGGCCGGGTCGACCTCCAGCACGACGGTCCGGACCGTCTCGCCCTTCTGCACGACCTCCGACGGGTGCGAGACCTTGCGGGTCCAGGACATGTCGCTGACGTGGAGCAGACCGTCGATACCCTCTTCGATCTCGATGAAGGCACCGTAGCTGGTCAGGTTGCGCACACGGCCGACCACCTCGGTTCCCGGCGGGTAGTTCTTCTGGACCAGCTCCCAGGGGTTCTGCTCGGTCTGCTTCATCCCCAGGCTGATCTCCTCCTTCTCCTTGTTGATGCCCAGCACGACCACGTCCACGGCGTCGCCGATGGCCACCACCTCGCTGGGGTGATTGATGCGGCGGGTCCAGGACATCTCGCTGATGTGCACGAGCCCCTCGACGCCCTCCTCGATCTTCACGAAGGCCCCGTAGCTCATCAGGTTGACGACCTCGCCGCTGACCTCGGCGCCGACCGGGTACTTCTGCTCGATGTTCTCCCAGGGGCTGGCCGTCTTCTGCTTCAGCCCGAGGGCCACCTTCTCCTTCTCCACGTCCACGTTGAGGATCATCACCTCGATCAGGTCGTCGATGGCGACGATCTCGCTGGGATGGCTGATGCGACCCCAGCTCATGTCCGTGATGTGCAGCAGACCGTCGATGCCGCCCAGGTCGACGAACGCGCCGAAGTCGACGATGTTCTTCACCTTGCCCGGGCGGATCTGGCCCTTGGCAAGCTGCCTGAGCATGCGCGCCTTCATGATCTTGCGCTGGTTCTCGATGAGCTGCCGGCGCGAGACGACGATGTTGCGGCGGTCTTCGTCGACCTTGAGGATGCGGCAGGTCAGCTTCGTGCCGATGTAGTCGGCAATCTCGCCCGGCCGCCGGATGTCCACCTGACTGGCCGGCAGGAAGACGGGCACGCCGATGTCCACGAGCAGGCCGCCCTTGATCTTGCGCATGACGGCGCCGGTGACGACGTCGCCCTCGTCGTAGCGGGCGACAACTCGCTCCCAGTTCCGAATGCGGTCGGCCTTGCGCTTGGAGAGCTGCACCAGGCCCGCATCGTCCTCGATGGCCTCCAGCAGCACCTCGACGACGTCGCCGACCTTCGGCTCCTCACGCTCCCACTCGTGCCGCGGCACGGCTCCTTCGCTCTTGTAGCCCACGTCCACCATCACTTCGTCGCCGCTGACACCGATCACGCGGCCCTCCAGGATGGTGTCCAGGCTGTAGTCCCTGACCGATTCGTCCAGGCTCTTCTCGAGCTCCTCCGCCGTCAGACTGCGCAGGGCCTGCTGTAGCTCCTTCTCGATCCCCTCGGGATCGATACCGAATTCTCCAAGAATGTCGCGTCGAGCCATGTTACACCTGGGTACGTAGAAAAAGTTGTCGTCTGTGGCACACAGCCACGGGCGAAACGCCGGAAGCCGCCGGAAGCGGCCGCCTCCGCCCGACAGAACGGCAGGCCGTCATTGCGCCGGCACCGGGTCCAGGCCCAGATACAGCCGCAGAAAGGCCCGAAGCCGACGGACCTCGGCACGCAATCGCGCCGTCAATTCGTCCGGATCCACGCCGCGCGAAACCATCGGCTCCCCGTAGGCCACGGCGGTGCGCCCGGTGCGCGGCAGCACGCGCGAGGCCGGCCAGGCCTCCCGCGCGCCCGCCACGGCCACCGGCAGCACCGGCACGCCCACGCGCGCGGCCACGGCGGCCACGCCGCGCTTGAACGGCCCCAGAGAGCCGTCGCGCGTGCGCGTCCCCTCCGGGAACATCAGCAGCCGCTGCCCCTTCCGCAGCAGCGTCAGCATCAGCCGCAACGACTGGCTGTCCACCGCGTCCCGGCTGACCGGCCGGGCACCGACGGTATGGATGAGCTGGCCGAACACAGGCACCCGGAACAGGCTCCGCCGCGCCAGGTAGTAGATCGGCACGGGCAGCCCCATGCCGACCAGCACCGGGTCGAAGAAGCTCTCGTGGTTCGAGGCGATCAGCAGGCCGCCCCGGAACCGGCGCAGGTCGGGCACGTTGAAGTGCCGCGGCCGCAGCCAGGCCGTCATCGGGGCGCGAACCACCACGACCCCGACCGAGCGAGTCGCCCAACTGACGCGTCTGCCGAGGTCCACGGCCCGGTGCCACCGCTGCTAAGAGAGCCCCGGCAGCAGCCCGCGCCGGGAGATTTCGGCCGCCATCACCTCGACGACCTCGTCCACACTCATCCGTGTGCTGTCAATCCAGATCATCTCGTCGGTGCGCCGCAACGCCCCGACAGGCCGGGTGCGGTCGCGATCGTCGCGGCCGGCCACCTGCCGCATCACCTCGTCGGCGCTCAGGGGGCAGTCGGCCCGCGCCATGTCCGCCAGACGGCGCCGCGCCCGCTCCTCGAGCGAGGCGTCCAGGTAGAACTTCACGTCGGCATCCGGGAACACCTCCGTGCCCTGGTCGCGGCCCTCGGCCACCAGGTCGAACCGCGTTCCCAGCCGGCGCTGCTCCTCGATCAGCGGCCTGCGCGCGGCCGGCAGGTCGGCGACGTGGTAGATGCTCTCGGTCACCTCGGGGGTGCGGATCGCCTCCGTCACGTCGCATCCCTCGCAGATCACCCGCAGGCCGTCTCCGTCCGGCACCAGCTCGATACGCACACCCGCCGCCACGGCGGCAACGGCCGCCGCGTCCGCCATGTCCACTCCGGCCTGCAGCGCCTTCCAGGTCGCCGCACGGTACATCGCGCCCGTATCCAGGTAACGGAACCCCAGACGCCGCGCAAGCCGTCGCGCTACGGTGCTCTTGCCGGCGGCCGCCGGCCCGTCCACAGTGATCACCAACGGCCCGGTCCTCGCGTGGCTGGACAACGGCGGGTCGCATGGCGCCGGAACGGTACCGGCCCACACGGGCATCCCGGAACGTCACTATACCCGACCGGGCGCGGCCGCGCAACCGGACAACGCGCGCCTCGGCCGCGCGCCTACGCGTGCGCGCGCGCCTACGCCTGCGCGTCGTCCTGGCGCGCGGCACGCCTGGCCACCTCGTGCAGCCGCCGGCGCACGCACGCCACGGCCTCGGCCGGGTCGTCGGTCAGCTTCATGATATCGATGTCGCCGGGGGCGATGTAGCCGCCCCCGAGCGGCTGGACCTTCAGCCAATCCAGGAGCCCCTGCCAGTAGGAGCGCCCGACCAGCACCACGCCGAAGTTCGGGTTGCGCTTCGTCTGCACCAGCGTGAGGGCCTCGAACATCTCATCCAGCGTCCCGAAGCCCCCGGGGAGCAGGATGAAGCCGACCGAGTACTTCAGGAACATCACCTTGCGCACGAAGAAGTAGTGGAACTCCAGCATCTGGTCGGTGTAGGGGTTCGGGGCCTGCTCGTGCGGCAGCTCGATGTTGAGCCCGACCGAGATCCCCCCGCCCTCGCGCGCGCCGCGGTTGGCCGCCTCCATGATGCCGGGGCCCCCGCCGGTGATGACCGTGATGCTGCTCTCGGCCAGCAGGCGGGCCGTCTGCCGGGCCACGTCGTACCAGGGGTCGCTCTCCGTGACCCGCGCCCCCCCGAAGACCGAGACCGCAGGACCGAGCCGCGACAGCTCCTCGAAGCCCTCCACGAACTCGCTCATGATCCGGAAGACACGCCACGTGTCCGTGCCCGTGAACTCCCGCGTCTGCCGCGAGGCGTCCAGCAGCTCGAAATCGGCCCGCACGCTGCGCGTGCCGCTGCGCGGCGCCCTCACCGGCCTCCCCGACGAACCGTCCCGACCGCTTCCACCCATATGCACAGATCCCCTGAAAATTGGCCTTCATGCGATTCTAAGGCCGCGCGGTCTCGCGATGCAACGCCGCCCGGCGATCGGGCGGGGAATCCGCGACGGGTTTCGTTTGACACGCTTCCGTTTTCCGATATAACCACGGGAGGAACTGAGGAACGACCCCGCAGATCGGCCGGGAGGCAGAAACGATGAGCGACGAAGGCCTGGAAACGTTCGAAGTGTCCGGCCCGCCGGAACCCGAACCGAAGCGCAGACCCAGCGCGGAAAGGAGAGCAGGAGGAATGGCTGACGGACGATTCCTGTGCGTCACGGTCGTGGATCACAACGCCGTCATCGAACAGACCGGCGAACAGTCCTACATCAACATGCGCATACCCGTCGCCCTGGCGGAGCAGGCGCTCCGGATGCTGCCCGAGGGCAAGCTCGGCGGAATCGACCCCCAACTGATCGTCGAGATGATCCAGGAAGGGGCCAGCGGAGAGCTCATTAATCTGAGCGAAGAGAAGAAGACCATCTCCATCCGCGTGGAATAGACGGCTCGAAGCCCGGGGCCTCCGCCGGCCGGAGGCCCCGCAGGCGGCCGGTTCAAGCCGCGAGGCGAACCCGCAGGTTCGCCTCTGTGCCATACCCTCACCGGAAGCGCACGCCGGCGTTCACCTGGGCCGCAAGCAGCGGCGCCGCCCACTCGTTCAGCCGCCGTACCATGTCGTCCCGGCCCGGCAGCAGCCGCTCCTCCCGCGCGAACGCCCGCGCCCGCAC
This sequence comes from Candidatus Brocadiaceae bacterium, assembly GCA_012728835.1. Taxonomy (NCBI): domain Bacteria; kingdom Pseudomonadati; phylum Planctomycetota; class Candidatus Brocadiia; order Candidatus Brocadiales; family Candidatus Brocadiaceae; species Candidatus Brocadiaceae bacterium. The sequence continues at coordinate 21,951 of JAAYEJ010000008.1, forward strand.
CTCCAGTTGCCTCTCCAACTCGGCGCGCACGTCCCGCTTCGAAAGCTGGTCCCTGAGCGCGATCAGCCCGCTGCGCTTGCTGAACAGCGTCAGCGAACCCGTGTCCACGGCCACCTTCAGCACCTCCGGGTCCGGCACCGTCACCACGACCGTACCGTCCTGCCACGCCAGCGCGTCCGGCCCGATCCGCGCAAGGTCGATCCCGCAGAAGAACTCCACGGTCCCGATCAGCACGCTCTCGCGCCAGCCCATGAGCAGGCTGCCCTCCTTGAGGCTCACGTCCAGGCGCGTCACGACGCGGTCCGTCACCAGGAACAGAAGCTGCTCCTGCCGCAGGAACTCCATCGTGGCGTCCTGCACCGTGTGCCACTCGAACGGCGCCGCACGCAGCTTCACCAGCCCCCTGGCGGCCACCGCGCCGAAGGCCAGCAGCACCACGACCCCCACGACCCGCAGCAGCCCCCGCAGGCCGAACGTCGACGCACGCGGCTCATTCGGCGTGCCCATGCCCCCCCCGGCTCAGCAGGAGACCAGACGCAGAGCCATGTAGACGCACAACACGACGAGCAGGATGATGCCGGCCCATTTCATCCCGGCCAGGTCCCTCCCAGGCAGGCGGTCAGTCGCTCCAGCGGTCGCAGCAGACGACCTCGTCGAAGGCCTTGCGGCCACGCGGGCCGGGCCAGGCCGCCGGATACCCCAGCGGCATCAGCTCCACGACCTGCACCGAGTCCGGAATGCCCAGGATCCGGCGCACCGCGTCCTGGCTGAACGCCCCGACCCAGCAGGTCCCCAGCCCGACCGCCCGCGCCGCCAGCGCGATGTGTTCGAGCGCAATCGACAGGTCCACAAGGAAGCTCGGGTGCCCGCACGACATCACGTGGTCGTGCGACGTCGCGCACGCCGCAATGACCACGGGCGCGTCCCCGACGAACGCCTGCCCGTTGGCCGCCTCGGTCAACTGCCGCCGCAGCTCGGCGTCCCGGACGACCACGAACTTCCACTCCTGGAGGTTCCGCGCAGACGGCGCCAGCCGGGCCGCCTCGAGCACGCGGCGCACCTTCTCGTCCTCCACGGGACGGTCGGCCCAGGCCCGCACGCTGCGACGCAACTCGATCGCCTCGAACACGTCCATGTGACACCTCTCTGCTCTGTATGCAAGCGAGCACGGTCGAACACGTTGGATTATACGGGCGGGCCGAAGGCACCGTCAAACCGGAGCGGCCCTGACCGCGGTGGCCCCCGGCGCGTCGATCCGCGTATAATGCCCCCCGGAACCCACGGGAGGAGCCCGGATTGCTCTCCGCGCTGATCTGCTTCATCGCCGCATCGGCCGCCGCTGCCGCCACGCCCCCCGTCGAATGCCGCCGCGTCGCCTGGGGGGCCGAGAGCGGCCTGCTGGTCTCGGTCGACGCCGGGACCGTCGTGCTCCTTCAGGACGGCCGTCGGACGTCGCACCCGCTGGACGCCTTCCGCGATCTGGTCCTGGCCCCCGTCTCCGAGCCCCCCCTGCCGCCCCCTCTGACCGTTTGGACGGCCGGCGGCCACCGCCTGGCGGTGCGTCGCGTCCGGACCGAACCGGCGCCCGGCGGGGCTCTGACGCTGCTCGGATACGGGTGGCGTGCCGAGGGCATGCCCCTCGGTTCGCTCCGGGGCCTTGCAACCCGCGCCGCCCTGCAGGCGCCGGCGGAGGACCGCCGCGCATTCGAGGCCGCGATGGCAGACCCGCCGACGGGCCATGACCTGCTGAGGGCGGAGCGCGGACCGCATGGCCAGGTCCTGGCCTGCACGGTGGAGGCCCTGGGAGAGGACGGTGTGGAGTTGACGATCGGCGGCGGCCGCCGCCGCTCCCTGGGGTGGGACGCCGTGGGATGGATCGTGCTCGGCCCGGTGGGCGACCGGGCGCCGGCGCCCGTCCACCGGGTGCTGCTGGCCGACGGCACGGCGGTTCCGCTGGACGCCTTCGAGCTGAGGGGCGGGCGGCTCAGCGGCCTCGGCGCCGGCGCGCGATGGACGATCGAGGCCGCGCGCCTGGCGCGGGTCCGTGTCGCGTCCGAACGCCACCGCTGCCTGAGCGACCTTCAACCGGCCCGCGTGGCCACGACCCCCCTGCTGGACGTCGTCTGGCCCCCCCGGTTCGACGCCTCGGTCGCAGGGCCTCCGCTGCGGATGGGCGGTGAGGCGTTCTCGACGGGCATCGGGATGCACGTGCGCACGGAGATGGAGTTTGCGCCGGACGGGGACTACACGCACCTGTGCGCCCTCGTCGGGGTGGACGACGCCGCCGGGGCCTCGGGCGCGGTGGTCTTCCGGGTGGAGGCCGACGGCCGCGCCGTCTTCCGGAGCGATGCGCTGCACGGCGGGGACGCCCCGATCGCGGTGACGGCGGACATCGCCGGCGCACGCCGGGTGACGCTGATCGCCGAGTCGGCCGACCCGACCGCCCTGAGCGGCCAGTTCGCGGACTGGGCGGAGGCGCGGTTCGTCCGCGCCCCGTAGCCGGGCGCGTTCGGCCCGTGCGGCGCGCAGGAAGGCGCTCGCGTTCGTTGACAGGCACCGCCGGCTCTGGTATAAGGTAGTGCGGAAAGCGGCGACCCGCGCGGCAGCGTCCGCCTGGCTCATCCCCTGCACGTCTTCCCCAACGAAGGCCTCTGCGGGGCGGCACTGTGGCGGAACGGCCCCGTCGTCAGGGCAAGCCGTGTCTTCACCGAGCAGAGAGCGATTCCCATGGATATAGCACAACTGCAAGCTCAGCCGCGCGATGCCAGCGGGTTGAGGGGCTGCCGGAGACTGCGCAAGCAGGGCCTGGTGCCCGCCGTCGTGTACGGACGCGGCGAACCCAACGCGATGCTCAGCGTGCGGCGTGGCGACGTCGAGAAGCTCCTGGCAGAGCACAGCCTGATCGTGCAGGTCCTCTGGGACGGCCACGAGGAGAACACGCAGGTCAGGGAGATTCAGTTCGACGCCCTCGGCGACCACATCCTGCACGTGGACCTGCAGCGCATCTCCCTGACGGAGGTCATCGTCGTCCGCGTGCCCATCGAGGTGCACGGCGAGGCCGCCGGCGTGAAGGCCGGAGGCGTGCTGGACGTCCAGCTCCACGAGGTGGAGGTGGAGTGCATGCCCACGGCGGTGCCCGAGAAGCTGCGCGCGGAGGTGGCGGCGCTGGAGATCGGCGACGACATCCGCGTCAGCGACCTGAAGCTGCCCGACGGTGTGAAGGTCATCGACGACGCGGACGCCGTCGTGGTCGCCGTGGCCCCGCCGGCCGACCTGGAAGAGAAGGAAGCCGAAGGGCTGGGCGAGGAGACGTCGGCCGAGCCCGAGGTCATCGGCCGGGCGGCCGCTGAAGGCGCGGGCGACGAGGAATAGCGCCCGTCCGCACCGCCGCAGAGTGGGAGACAGCGGTGAGGATCGTGGTAGGCCTGGGCAACCCCGGCAGCAAGTACCGGCACACCCGGCACAACGTCGGCTGGATGGCGTTGGACGAGGTGGCCGCCCGTCGGGGCGGATGCCGGGAGGAGGACGTGCCGGGAGGCGTGTTGGGCCGATGCGGCCAGTTGTGGCTGTTCAAACCGCTCGCCTACATGAACGTGTGCGGGCCGGCCATCGCCGGGTTCTGTCGCCGGGCGGGAGCGGACCTGACAGACCTGCTGGTGCTCGTGGACGACCTGAACCTGGCCTTGGGCGCCCTGCGGCTGCGGCCGCGGGGCTCCAGCGGCGGGCATAACGGCCTCGAATCGCTGATCGCCGCCCTCGGGACGGATGGATTCGCGCGCCTTCGGCTGGGCATCGGGCCGGTCCCGGACGGGGTGCCCTGGCGCGATTTCGTGCTGGGGACGTTCCTGCCCGAGCAGCGACCGGTGGTGGAGGAAATGGCCGGGCAGGCCGCCCGCGCCGCGCTGTGCTGGGCGGACTCGGGCGTTGTCGAGGCCATGAACCGATTCAACGCCGTCGTGCGCACCGAGCCGGACTCGTAGGGCGGGCGTTGCCCCGCCGGCTCGACCGCGGCCCGCCCATTGAAAGGGCAACGACCCGGATCGCCGCCACACGCAGACAACGGAGGATTCGCATTGGCACCCAATCTGTATGAAGCCATGTTCGTGGTCGACGCGGCCAGAGGCACCTCGGCCGTTCCCGACATCGTGCGTCACATCGCCGGCCTCCTGACCCGGCACGAAGCGCAGATCGAGCGCATCGAACTCTGGGAAGAGCGCAAACTGGCCTACCCGATCCAGAAGGCCAAGCGCGGCATGTACTTCCTCGTCTACTTCCAGGCCGAGCCCGACGCCATCGCCCAGATCCGCCACACCGTTCGGCTCTCGGAGCAGATCCTGCGCGTGCTGGTCCTGCGGGCCGAGCAGGTCGTGCCGCCCAAGGGACAGATGTACACCCCCGAGGGCGAACCCGTCGCCGCGCCGGAAGGCGCCGCTGCGCCCGTGCGGGCGCCGGAGGCGGCGGCCGGCCAGGACGGCAGCCCCTCCGAGGACGACGAAGACGACGAGGACGATTCGGACGACGAGTAGCCGGAATGCGCCGCGTCGCCGCTACGGCCGCCGTCCCCGCACATCCACGAGGAGAACGCCATGGCAAGCCTCAACAGGGTCTTCCTGATGGGCAACTTGACCCGCGATCCGGAACTCCGCTACACTCCGAGCGGCACTCCCGTCTGTGAGTTCGGCCTGGCCGTCAACAGGCGCTACGCAACACGCGAGGGCGAGCAGCGCGAGGAAGTGTGCTTTGTGGACATCACCATGTGGGGCAAGCGCGGCGTCGTCATCAGCGAGTACTTCACCAAGGGCCAGCCGATCTTCATCGAGGGACGCCTGAAGTACGACAGCTGGGAAAGCGCCGAAGGCCGGCGCAGCAAGCTGGTCGTCGTGGCGGAGAACTTCGAGTTCCTGGGCGGCCGGGGCGGTTCCGGCGGCCCCGGCGAGCCCGCCGGCGGCCGGCGCCCCGCGCGCGGCTCGGACCGGCGCCCGGGCCCGCCGCCCGACCGTGACGAGCCGCCCCCGGACGAGGGATACGACGTGGCGGACGACGAGATTCCGTTCTGAGGCAACGTCCCCGCCGCACAGCAGGTAGAACGAGGTCAACCATGGAAGTGCTTCTCCGCAAGGACATCGAACAGCTCGGCCGCATGGGCGAGGTCGTGCGCGTCGCCGACGGCTATGCCCGCAACTACCTCCTGCCGCGCCGGATGGCCGTCCCCGTGACGCCCGACAACGTGCAGGAGATCCAGAAGGCCCGCCAGGCCCGCCTGCAGCGCGAGCAGGAGGAACTCGCCCGGGTCGGCCGCCAGGCCGAGATGCTCGACGGCCACCTCTGCTACATCACGGCGCGTGCCACCGACAAGGGCCACCTGTTCGGCTCGGTCAGCGCCCAGCAGATCGTCGACCACCTCGCCCAGGGCGGCTTCGAGGGCATCCGCGCCACCGGCGTGAGCCTGGATCGGCCGATCCAGGAACTGGGCGACTACAACGTGGAGATCATGCTCCACCCCAAGGTGCGGGTCACCGTCCTGGTGCGCGTCGCCAGGGAAGACGAGGAGGAGTAGCGGCCCGCCGGGCGGTTCGGCGGCTGGAGCCCGGCCGACATCTGCGAGGTGTGCTGACATGTCAGACGCCAACGCTGCGCCGCTCGTGCCGCCCCACGACCTGCAGGCCGAGATGGGCGTGCTCGGCTCGATGCTCCTGAGCCAGGACGCCGCCTACATCGCCCGCGAGCGCCTCGCCGAGGCCAGCTTCTACAAGCTGGCCCACCAGGACGTCTTCCGGGCCATCCTGGCCCTGGCCGACAGCCACGGCGCGGTCGACCTCATCCTGCTCTGCGACGAACTCGAACGCGAGGGGCGCCTGGAAAAGGCCGGCGGACGCGACTACCTCCTGGAACTCATGGAGGCCGTGCCCACCAGCGCCAACGTCGAATACTACGTCGAGATCGTCCGGGAGAACGCCATCCGGCGCCTCCTGATCCAGACGGCCGGCGAGATCGAGAAACGCTCCTTCGTGCCCGCCGAAGCAGTCGACCACCTGCTGGACGAAGCCGAAAGCCAGATCCTGGCCGTGCGCAGCCAGAAGGACTCCGGGCAGGTCCGCAACGTCACCGACGTCCTGCAGAGCATCGTCGCCCGCCTGGAGGAGCTCCACCAGCACCCGGGCCAGTTGACCGGCCTGGCCAGCGGCTACTACGACCTGGACGACCTGACCGGCGGCTTCCAGCCCGGCGAGTTCATCGTCATCGCCGCACGCCCCAGCATGGGCAAGACCACCCTGACCCTGAACATCCTCCACCACGTCTGCGCCGTCCAGCGCCGCCCGGCCGCCCTCTACAGCCTGGAGATGCCCGCCGAGCAGATCGTCAGCAACTTCCTGTGCATCCACAACCGCATCGATTCGCACGACTTCCGCCGCGGCACGCTCAAGGACAAGGACTGGAAGGCCCTGGAGGACTCCCTCGGCGACCTGAGCGAAATGCCCCTGTTCATCGACGACAGCCCGTCCCTGCGCATCCTCGACCTGCGGGCACGCGCCCGCCGCCTGGCGCATCGCCACCGGATCGAGCTGATCGCGGTCGACTACCTGCAGCTCCTCTCCGCCAACAAGGGCCATGAGAACCGGGCCACCGAGGTGGCCGAGATCAGCCAGGGCCTCAAGGCCCTGGCCCGCGAACTGCGCGTGCCACTGATCGCCGTGGCCCAGCTCAGCCGCCGCGTCGAGCAGGAACAGCGCCGGCCCCGCCTCAGCGACCTGCGCGAGAGCGGAGCCATCGAGCAGGACGCCGACGTGGTCCTGATGCTGCACAGACCGCAGGAGGCCGGCGAGGAGATCGACGACGTCGCCGGCAACGAGGCCGACCTGATCATCGGCAAACAGCGCAACGGACCCATCGGGCAGGCCCGCCTGATCTTCCAGAAACGCTTCCTCCGGTTCGAGTCGCGCGCCACAAGCGCCGCTCCGTCCACCGTTCCCTACTGAGTGACGAGTTGATGAACTCGACCCCAAGGACGGCCGTCCGGACCCTGGCAGTCATCCTCCTGGGTGCGGCGACCCTCTGTGTCCCCGCCCTCGCCGCACAGGCCGAGCCCCCGCCCCTGCGGCGCCTGACCGTGCAGGGGAACGTGCTGCTGACGCGCGAACAGGTGCTGAACGCGCTCGGCCTGCGCGAAGGCGACGCCTTCGACGCGCAGCGCGTGGAGGCCGCCGTGCGCCGCTTCAACGAGGCCGGCCTCCTGGGCACGGCCGGATTCCGCGTGGAGCCGTCCGAAGACGGCGTCGAGGTGGCCGTGAGCATCTCGGAGGCCCTCCGGCTGACGGCCGTGCGGTTCTCCGGCAACGAACGCTTCTCGGGCCAGCGCCTGCAGGAACTCTCCGGCTTGAGCCCGGGCTCCGTTCTGCGCGCCATCGACCTGGATGCCGCACGGCGACGCATCGTCGGCGCCTATCGGGACGAGGGCTACCCCGGCGTGAGCGTCGAGGGCCGCGTGCTGGCGGCCACCGAGCACGCCCGCGTCGTGGCCTTCCAGATCCAGGAAGGCACCCGCTCCTGGGTGGCCCGCATCGAGTTCGAGGGGAACGAACAGGTGGCGTCCGACGAACTCCGCAAGACCCTCGAGAGCGGCACGCGCCGCTGGCCGAGCTGGATCTGGCCCGGGTGGTTCGACGAGACGACGTTCCGCGCCGACCTGATCGCCCTGGAACACGCCTGCCGCAACCGCGGCTACCTGGACGCGCGCCTGGACGGCGACCTGGAGCCCGGCGAGGAGCCCGGCAGCGTCGTGCTGCGCATCAAGGTCTCCGAAGGCCCGCTCTACACCATCCGGGAGGTCACCTTCGAGGGAAACACGCTCTTCCGCGACGACGAACTCCTGGCCGCCATCCCCACCCTGCCCGGAGAACCATACCGGCCCGACGACGTCGACAATGCCCTGCAGACCATCTCCGACCTCTACGCCGACCAGGGCTACTGGGACGTCACCGAGGCCAGGGGCAACCTGGAGGTGCAGGACGTCCTGGCCGAGACCGGCACCGACGTCTCCATGCGCTACCGCATCCGCGAGGGCGAGCCGGTGGCCATCGGCCAGATCCACGTGCACGGCCTCACGAAGACGAACGAGATGGTCGTGCGCCGGAACCTGACCTTCTACCCCGGGGAACGCGCCGCCCGCCGGAAGCTGATCGAGAGCGAGCGCATGCTCCTGAACTCCGGCTACTTCGACTTCGCCGCGCCCCGCCCCGTGGAGATCACCCTCGAGCCCTCCGAAGGCGCCCTCCGCGACGCCGTCGTGCGCGTGCAGGAAGGCCCCACCGGCCGCCTGATGCTGACCGGCGGCGTCGGCAGCGAGACCGGCCTGATGGCCGGCGTGGCCATCGAGGAGAACAACTTCGACCTCTGGAACTGGCCCTCCAGTTGGGACGACTTCTGGCACGGCAACGCCCTGCGCGGCGCCGGCCACCGCCTGTCCATCTCGCTGAACACCGGCACCAGGCGCTCCTACTACGCCGTCACCTTCGAGAACCCCGCCCTCTGGAACTCCGAATACAGCTTCGGCACGAGCCTCTACTCGCGCGGAATCGCCCGCAACGACTTCGACGAAACCCGCACCGGACTCAGCCTCACCTTCGGCCATCGGCTGACCAGGTACACGCACCGAAGCGTCACGGTCGGATACGAGTCCATCGACCTGGACGACCTCACCAACCCGGCGCCCCGCGAACTGCGCCGCGAACGCGGCCGCCACGGCAAACCCTACATCCGCGCCGATGCCTCGGTGGACCGCCGCGACAACCGCTTCCTGCCCTCCGAAGGCCACTACCTGGGCGGAAGCGTCGAACTGGCCCTGGGCGACGTCGGCGCCGTCACCGCCCGCCTGCAGGGCGAGCAGTACCGGACGATCCACCAGCGGCGCGGGCGCCACCGGCACGTCGTCGGCGTGCGCGGGCAACTGGCCACGATCCTCGGCGACGCCCCCATCTACGAGCGCCTCTACGCCGGCGGGTTCAGCAGCCTGCGCGGCTTCGCCTTCGAAGGCGTCTCGCCGTCCCACGACCCCACCGACGTCCTGGTCGGCGGCAAGTCCATGGCGGTCGGCTCGCTGGAGTACAGCATGCCGCTCACCGAGAGCGACGCCCTGCGCCTGGTCACCTTCTGCGATGCCGGCACCGTGCAGCCCAACAGCACCGGCGCCATCCTCCCGTTCCGCGACCTGCGCATGTCGGTCGGCACCGGCCTCCGGTGGCAGGTGCCCGCGCTGGGACCGGCCGCGCTGGAACTCGACTTCGCCCTGCCGGTCATGAAGGAGTCCGACGACCGGACGCAGTACTTCCATTTCTCGCTGGCCGCCCAGCGGCGGTTCTGAGGCGGCCGCCGCCCACTGCGCCGCTGCCCCGGGCGTCCGAGAGCCCGCTTGGCCGTTGCTCCGCACCGTGCATTGCGGTAGATTATGGGGCGAGCCATCCGCCCCCGGGAGGACGCATCCCGCGATGACACACACACAGGCGCTCAAGGCATGGGGCGCCGCCGTGCTCTGCGCAACCGCGGTCCTGTCCGTCGCGGTCGGCGGGGCACGCGGAGCCGACAGGGAAACGCCCGCCCCCGCCGCCGGCGGCATCCGGATCGCCGTGGTGGACATGGAGGGCGTGCTGCGCGGCTGCCGACAGTGGCGCGACAGCGCCGATGAGCGCATGCGCGCGCTCGAGCGCGTCCGCCGCACTCTGACGCAGCTCTCGCGCGAGGTCCAGGTGCTGCGCAACGACTACGAGAACCTGCCCCCGGGCACGGACGAACGCGCGCGCAAGGGCGCCGAGGTCGACGCCGCACTTCGGAACCTGGAGCAACAGCGCTCGGAAGGCGAGATGGAGATGGCCCGGTTCCAGAACGAATCCGTGCGCGCCTTCTTCGCCGAACTCACGCGCGTCGTGTCCGAATACGCGCAGGAGCACGACGTCCACCTGGTCCTGAAGAAGCAGGCCCTGGACCTGGCCGCGCCGGACTCCATGGAACAGAACCTGCAGATCGCCACGGCCGAGGTCCTCTACGCCGCCGGCGCGCTGGACATCACGCCGCAGATCGTCGAACGCCTGAACGCGGCCTATCTTGCACCCATCGAGGCGAAGTAGCGTGGCTCGCTTCCAGAGAACCATCGGCAAGGCCACCGAAGTCGCGGGCACGGCGACGTTCTCGGGACGCGCCGTCCGGGCGCGCCTTCTGCCGGCAGAGCCCGGGACCGGCTACCTGTTCCTGCGCACGGACCTGCCCGACAGCCCCGTCGTGCCGGGCACGGCCGAGGCGGTGTCCGAGGGATTCCGCTGCACCACGCTGAACTGGAACGACGTGGAGGTCCAGGCCGTCGAGCACGTGCTGGCCGCCTGCGCCGGCCTTCGCATCGACAACCTGATCATCGAGCTGGACGGCCCCGAGCTGCCGGCCATGGGCGGCTGCGCGGCGGAGTTCGCACGGGTCCTCCAGGCCGCCGGCGCGGTGGAGCAGAACGACGAACGCCCCACACTGACCGTCACCGAGCCCCTCAGCGTGCACGAGGGCGAAGCCTCCATCGTGGCCATGCCGAACAGCGACCGGCTCTCGGCCAGCTACGTGCTGAACCTGGCCGACGGATACGGCCACACGCAGGCGTTCACGGCCGACATCAGCCCTGAGACGTTCCTGCGCGAGCTGGCCCCGGCCCGCACCTTCGGGCTCGAGGACGACTACCAGGAGTTCGAGAAGCTCTCGCTGGGCGGGGGCATCGACGACGGCAACGCGTTCGTGCTCTGCCGCGGCGGCGCCGTGCGCACCCCCCTGTCGCGCCGGGACACACAGATGCGATTCCCGGAGGAAGCCGCCCGCCACAAGCTGGTCGACCTGCTGGGCGACCTGGCCCTGGCGGGGCTCGACCTGGAAGCCCGCGTGCTCGCCTTCCGCAGCGGCCACCGCCTCAACGCCCTGTTCGCCCAGCGCCTCCGGAGCCAGTTGGAGGGAGAGACGGCTCCGGCGCAGTACATGGACATCGGCGAGATCCGCCGCATCCTCCCCCACCGCTACCCCTTCCTGATGGTGGACCGCGTCCTGCAGGTGGAGGGCGACAGCAAGGTGCTGGCCGTCAAGAACGTCTCGGTCAACGAACCGTTCTTCCAGGGCCACTATCCGAATCAGCCCATCATGCCGGGCGTCCTGCAGCTCGAAGCGCTGGCCCAGGCGGCCGGCGTGCTGTTCCTGCGCAGGCTCGAACACGCCAACAAGGTCCCCATGCTGGTGGGCCTCGACAGCGTGAAGCTGCGCCGCCCCGTACTGCCCGGCGACCAGCTCCAACTGGAAGCCGAGGCCCTGCGCTTCCGTTCCCGGCTCGCCATGGTCAGAGCGCGCGCCACGGTGAACGGGGAAGTAACGTGCGAAGCTGAAATGACCTTCATGCTCGCGGACGCCGACGCCATCTGAAAGCCGGCGCATCCGCGGACCTCACCAGACAACCAGAACACCATGAAGATACATCCATCCGCCGTGGTCGAGAGCGGTGCCCGGATCGGGAGCGGCGTCGAGATCGGCCCCCATGCATACGTCGGCCCCCACGTCGCCATCGGGAATGACTGCACGATCGGGCACGGCTGCCATCTCTCGGGCCGCGTCACGATGGGCTGCAACAACATCCTCGGGCCCCACGTCGTCGTCGGCACGCCGCCGCAGGACCTGAAGCACCACGGCAATTCCACCGAGATACTCATCGGCGACGACAACGTGATCCGCGAATTCGCCACCATCAACACCGGCTCCTCGACCGGCAGCGGCGTCACGCGCATCGGCCACCGCAACTACCTGATGATCTTCTCGCACGTCGGCCATGACTGCGTCGTCGAGGACGAGACCATCCTGGTCAACGGCGTCCTGCTGGGCGGCCACTGCCACGTGGAGTCGGGCGCGAAGCTCATGGGCGGGGCCGCACTGAACCCGTTCGTCACCGTCGGCACGCAGGCCTACGTCGGCGGCCTCAGCCGCATCGTCCACGACGTGCCGCCGTACATGATCGTCGAGGGCAACCCCGCGCGCGTGCGCGGCGTCAACGAAGTCGGCCTGCAGCGCTCCGGCTACGACCGCCAGGTCATCGAGGAACTCTGGGGCGCCTACAAGGCCATCTACAGGACGCGCGAACTGAACCGCTCGCCCATCTACGAGATGCTCCAGGCCCGGCCGGGCGTCCACGCCGAAACGGTGAACCTGGTGGAGTTCCTGCGACGCTCCCAGAAGGGCGTGCACGGACGCTACCTGGAAAGCCTGCGCGCGAACGCCCGCCGACCGTCCGAGCAGAACGGCGCATGAGAAGGGGAGAGACCATGGAGCGCTCTTCGAACCGCACGGGCGCACTGCGCATCGCCGTCTTCGGTCTGGGCCGCTTCGGCTTCGATTTCGCCGTGCGGCTGGCCCAGCTCGGCGCCGAAGTCCTCGCCGTCGACTCCGACTCCGAACGCGTGCAGGAGATCGACCAGCGCGTCTCGCGTGCCGTCGCGCTCGACGCCACCAACGAGTTCGCCATGCGCAGGATCAGCGCCGGCGACATCGACCTCGCCTGCGTCTGCATCGGCCGCAACATCGAGGCCAGCCTGCTGGTCACCGCCGTCCTGCAGCGCCTCGGCGTCAAGGACATCTGGGTGCGCGCCATCGACCAGACCCAGGCCCAGATACTCGAGGCCATGGGCATCACGCGCATCATCAGCCTGGAGCGCGAAATGGCCCGCCAGGTCGCCCAGCAGATCGCCATGCCCGGCATGCAGATCATCGCCCCCATCACCACCGATCACTCCCTGGCGGAGGTGAAGGCCCGCGCGGAGTTCGCCGGCAAGACCCTCCAGCAGCTCGACCTGCGCAACCGCTTCGGCCTGAACGTCGTCGCCATCAAGTCCCGAGAGGTCGCCACCGGCCCCGACGGCCCCGAGAAGGTCGAGATCCGCGTCAACGATCTGCCCCACGCCGACGACGTGATCCGCGAAGGCGACGTGCTGGTGGTCATCGGCTCCGACGAGAAGATCGCCGAACTCCAGGCCGACTTCATGTGAGCGGCGCGCACGCGGCGCAACCTCACCGCGCGCCCTGCCCCCCGTAGCCCTCCGGATGCGTGCTGTGCCAGCGCCAGGCCGTGCCGACGATCGCCTCCAGCGACGCCAGCCGCGGCGACCAGCCCAGTTCCCGCCGGATCCGCTCCGACGAACCGACCAGCACGGGCGCGTCGCCCGGCCGGCGCGGCTCCTCGCGCACCGGGACGTCCGCGCCGCTCACGGCCTTGACCGCCTCGATCACCTCGCGCACCGAATGGCCCCGGCCGGTGCTCAGGTTGTAGGCGGCCCGCGGCCGCTCGTCCAGGCCCTCCATCGCCAGCACGTGCGCCGTCGCCAGGTCCTCCACGTGCACGTAGTCGCGGATGCACGTACCGTCGGGCGTCGGGTAGTCCGTGCCGTAGATGGCCACGCCGTCGCGCCGCCCCAGCGCGGCCTGGATCACCAGCGGGATCAGGTGCGTCTCCGGATCATGGTCCTCCCCGGTCAGCCCGTCGGAGGCCGCCCCGGCCGCGTTGAAGTAGCGCAGGCACGCCGAACGCAGCCCGTAAGCCTCCGCGTAGTCGGCCAGGATGCCCTCCACCGCCGCCTTCGTGCGCCCGTAGGGGCTGAGCGGACGGATGGGCTGGTCCTCGTCCACGGGCACGGTGTCCGGAACGCCGTACAGCGTGCACGAACTGGAGAAGACGAGGCGCTCCACGCCCGCCTCGCGCATGGCGCGCAGCAGCGCCAGCGAGTTCACCACGTTGTTGTAGTAGTACTTCTCCGGCTCGCGCACGGACTCGCCCACGTACGCGCTGGCCGCGAAGTGCATCACCGCCTCGGCGCCGCACTCCCGCAGCGTCCTGAGCACGCCGTCTGCGTCGCTCAGGTCGCCGCACACCGTCGGACACCCCTGCACGGCCGCGGCGTGCCCGACCGACAGGTTGTCGAGCACCGTCGGCTCGTGTCCGCACCGCACGAGTTCGCGCACCGCATGGCTGCCCACGTATCCCGCCCCGCCGGTCACAAGCACTCTCATCGGCTCTCGCTCACGTAGCTGAAGGAGAACGGCGGCGTCCATCGCAGAGCGCGCGATAGACGCCCATGTAGCGGTCCGTCATCGTCTCCCGGCCGAACGCCGACACCCGGCTGCGTTGCCGCCGCACCCGCTCGGGGTCAAACGGCCGCCGCCCCACCCGCTCCATCGCACCGCACAACGCCCCCGCGTCGCCCGGCGGCACCCAGTCCACCAGGTCGCCCCCCACCTCGACCAGGCCGCCCACGCGCGAGGCGATGCACGGCAGACCGGCCGCGAGCGCCTCCACCAGCGTCAAGCCGAATGACTCCCAGCGCGAGGGCGCCACGAACGCGTTCAGCCCGGCCAGGAACCCGGGCACGTCGTCCACAAACCCGACCAGAGAGGCCCGGCCCGCCAGCCCCAGGCCACCGAGCAGCCGCTCCAGCACCGCCCGCTCCGGGCCGTCGCCCGCGATCAGAAGGCGCGCCTCCGGCCGACCGGCCGCCAGCCGCGCAAAGGCTCGCAGCAGTATATCATGCCCCTTCTCGGGCGCCAGTCGCCCCACGGCCCCGAACACCGGCCCGGCCCCCGGCTCCACGCACAGAAACGGCGCCAGGTCGATGCCGTTCGCGATGACCTCCTCCCACGGCGCCCGGCCGCCGCGCCCCCGCTGGAACCTCGCCGCCGCTTCGGACACGTACACGTGACAGGCCGCCGCGCCGGAGAAGAACCGGTAGAAGGCCGCACGCGCCGGACGCCGCGGGTCCACCGAATGGTGCGTCCACACCTGCGGACACCGCAGCCCGCACGCACGCAACAGGCTGCCCACACAGTGCGCGTGGGCCAGGTGCGCGTGGAGCACGTCCGGCCGCCACGCGCGCACGAACCGCGTCAGCCGCCCGATCCGCCGGACGTCCAGGCGCCGCCGCATGCCGGCCGATCCCACCTCCACCCCGTCGGCCTCCAGCACCGCGCGCAGCCGCCCGCCCCCCGGTCGCTCCGCCAGACCGCCGACGGCCGCCTGCACGCCCCGCGCACGCAAGCAGCGCACCAGGTCGACGATCACGCGCTCGGCGCCGCCCAGGTCCAGGTCCGTCGTCAGGTGCATGACGCGCATGCCGGCTATCCCCCTGCCCCCGGGCCGTCGGCCTCGTCCATGTAGCCCAGGGCCCGCAGGCGGGCCTTGACCGCCTCGCCGTCGGCCGCCGACCGCCCGCACGGCCCCGACGCCGCCGCGCGCGTGCGCCGCCGATGCGCTTCGAGCAGCACGCGCAGCCGCTCGGCCTCCTGCGCATGCCCGGCCGCCTCGTTGCGGAGTTCGCCGGGGTCCAGCGCCACGTGGTACAGCTCCTCCGCGCCGCCCTCGTAGTCCACCAGCAGCTTCCATTCGGGCGTCCGCACGGCCGCGCGCTTGGGGCGCTCGGACACGAACAGACGGTAGGCCGTCTCGGCGAACGCCGCCTCGCGCTGCGCCGCGAGCAGCGACCGGCCCTCGAACTCCGCCGGCGCCGCAAGGCCCGCCGCCTCGCACATCGCCGGCGCCAGATCGATCAGCGACGCCACCCCGGGCCGGCGCGCCGGCCGGATGCCGGGCACCCGCACGATCAGCGGCACGCGGAGCAGCTCGTCGTAGAGCACGTCGCCGTGGAAGGTCCGGCCGTGCTCGCCGAACGCCTGGCCGTGGTCGGCCGTGAAGAACACCGCCGTGTCGGCCCACAAACCCCGCGCCCGCAACGCGTCGAACAGCGCCCCCAGGCAGCGGTCCAGGTAGCCCACCTCGGCACGGTAGTATCCGCGCAACCGCTCGCAGTCGTCCGCATTCAGGCGGTCGGGATGGCGCAACGCCCGGTCCGAGAGCCGCATCGCCTCGGCGCGTTCCGACTCGGACAGCCCGGGCAGGCGCGTTGCATAGGGCCAGTGCGGGTCCATGTAGTGCAGCCACAGGAACCAGCACGGACCGGCGCCCGGCAGCCACTCGAGCGCGCGCTCGTTCAGGCGCTCGGCCGGCTCATGGGGCAGCTCGACATGCCGCACCCGCCGGGCCGCCGCCCGGTAGCCCCGGCGCGCCAGGCGGAACAGCGGCGCGCAGTGCCGCGCCGCAAGCCTCCCCAGGCGGTCGACGGCGCGCGGCACGGCCCCCGTCGGCGAGCCACCCTCGGGCAGCGAGTCCCAGAACACGTCGAAACCCCGCCCGTAGCCCCGGCTGCGCGACAGCAACGGATTCGAATGGAACCCCGCCGTGGGCCGGCCGGCGGACTGGAAGACCTCGGCGACGGACCGTCGGCCCGCCAGGTTCTGCACCGTGCCGCCCGTGGTCGGGTAGTTCGAGGCCAGGATGCCCGGGAAGGACTGGGTCGTGTGCGGTCCGGTGGCGAATGCCTGCTCGAACACCACCGCCTCAGCGCCCAGACCGTCGAGCACCGGCGTCGGCTCGGACGCGCCGTAGAGGCCCAGGGCGTCGGCCCGGAGGCTGTCCACCGTGATCAGCAGGACCCGTGTCGCCGCCTCAGCCATGCGCGCCCGCCTCCCTGAGCCGCTCCAGAAGCACCTCGAACTGCGCCTGCTGGCTGAACTCCGTCGGGTCCAGGTCCGGCTCCAGTTCGCGCAGTCCGTCGGCGCGGACCCGCTGGAACGCCTCGCACAGCGCCTCCGGCGAACGGGCCGCCCTGCCGGCCGGGAAGCCCTCCACAAGCCGCCCCGCAGCCGATTCAGGCGTCACAAGCGCCACCACCGGCC
Organism: Candidatus Brocadiaceae bacterium; assembly: GCA_012728835.1. Taxonomy (NCBI): domain Bacteria; kingdom Pseudomonadati; phylum Planctomycetota; class Candidatus Brocadiia; order Candidatus Brocadiales; family Candidatus Brocadiaceae; species Candidatus Brocadiaceae bacterium. Next base: position 38,727 of record JAAYEJ010000008.1, read on the forward strand.
GGTTCAGGTAGATGTAATCATACAGCTTGGCCGGAAGCGACACGTCGGAGATGGCGTTCAGCACCAGCGCGTCCTGCGCGGCCAGCAGGGCCATCCCCTCGGCATAGGGCAGGCGCCCGGCGGCATGAAAGCACCCCGACAGACCCTCCCGCCGGAACGCCTCCGCCAGGGCGGGTTCCGGATCGCCCACCTGCGTCACAAACACGCGCGTGCGCGCGTGGAGCAGCGCCACCGCCGTGGCCAGGGACCGGGCGTCCGCGCCGCCGTAGGCCGCGAACTTGCCGAAGATGCCGACGCGGAACACATCGTCGTCCGGCCGCCGGCAGGGCGCGACGGCACGCACGGCCTCGGCATCGTAGCCCCACCGGACGGTCGCGAACCGCCCGGCCGGCACGGCCGGGTAGCGCCTGCGGTAGAGGGCCGTCTGGGCCTCGGACGTGTGCACGACCAGCATCGCTCCGGCGACGGCCCGCGCCTCCGCCCGCCGGTCCACGACCGTGCGCAGCCCGCGCCGCCGGCCCAGCCGGTAGTGCACGCCCCTGGCGTAGAACACGTCGGGAAAGTCGAGCACATACGGCAGGCCCGCGCGGCGGCGGAAGTAGGCTCCCAGGGGAAAGAGCCAGAAGGGGTTGCCGCAGATGTAAAGGAAGTCCGGCCGCTCACCGTGCTCGAGCCGCTCCGCGATGAGCCGCCGGTAGGCGCGCAGGAGGGCGGCGTTCAGCAGCCAGCGCCCGGCCGCCCCCAGCCGCCCGAGGGTCCGATGCAGCCGCGTGCGCCTCACCTCGCACACGTCCGCCAACTCGTCGCGGAGGCACGGGCCGGCGCCCACGGCCCGCCCGTAGAACGCCGGCGCAGCGGTCACCAGCGTCGGCGGCGCACCCCGCGCGAGCAGGAAGCGTGCCAGCCGCGTGGGCCGCCGCGCGCCCGTCCCCGCGAACGGCTCGGTGAAATGCGCCGCGATCATCAGCCGCGGCGGCCGGTCCGACGCGCCGTTCTTCCACCCGTCACCCATCGGCCCGTCCCCTCCCGGGCCGGGTCCGCTCCTCGTAGTCGCAGAGCGGCCGGCCCAGCAGCTTCTTCACAAACACCCAGAACAGCTCCGGAAGCACGGCCGGCAGCGCCCCGCCGTACCGGCACATGCGCCCGGCGATGCGATCGACGCCGCCCGGCAGGCGTGCGCCCTCGCGCCGGTCAACCATCACCAGCGCCAGCCCCCTGCAGAGCTGCCGCTGCCTGAGCGCGTCCAGCCCGCGTGCGCGCGCCCACTTCAGCACGGACCAGACGTAGGCACAGCCGGCTCCCGGCCAGTGCGGGTTGTCGACCCGCGTGTCGTTCGTCGAATGCCGGCGCCACAGCGCGCCCGGCTCCTTCAGGTCGCCGGCCGCGAGCCGGCAGGTGGCCGACAGCTTCAGCCACATGGCCGAGTCCTCGGTCAGCACCAGGCGCTCGTCGAACAGCCCGGCCCTCTCGAACGTGCTCCGCCGCAACGTGATGCCCGCCGTATGGAAGGTGCCGCGGGCGCCGAGAAGAAGCGTCGCGAACAGTTCGTCGGAGTCCACCGGCCGGTCCAGCGTGGTCAACACGCGGTCGCCCCCGGGCATGGCGGCATGGCCGTCCTCGAACAGGGTCCGCACCGCCCCGTAGACGCCGTCCAGGGCCGGATCCGCTTCGAGCAGGGCCAGGGGGACGTCCAGCCGGTTCGGCAGGTAGAGGTCGTCGGCGTCCAGAAAGGCCACGTAACGCCCGCGCGCGGCCCGGATGCCCGCATTGCGCGAGGCGGCTGCCCCCCGGTTGCGTCCGCCGCGGTGCCGGAGCACCCGCACCGCAGGGTACCGGGCGGCCAGCCCACGGCAGACGCCCAGGCTGCCGTCCCGCGAGCCGTCCTCGACCAGCAGCACCTCCACGGCGTGCGGGAGCGCCACCACGGACTGCACGGCCTCGGCCACGTATCGCTCGGCATTGTAGACGGGGATGACCACGCTGACCGGCGGGCCGGGGGCATGGCGCGGCAGCCTCACGCCGACGGGCCGCCGCCCGCGCAGCGGGGGCTCGGGAGGCCGCCCGGCGCGCGGCCGGCCGGCCAGCTTCCGTGCGGCGATCAACGCCAGGTCGGCCAGCAGCGGCGGATGCCGGAACCCGTACTGCAGCGTGCGCCGCACGATGCGCACGGCGCGCGGCAACAGGGCGGCCCCTTCGCGCCGCCCGACGATGGCCAGGGCCAGGCCGCGCCGCAGGTCGGCCACCCGCCCGGCCGGCTGCCCGCTCGCCTGCGCCCATCGGAGCACGGACCAGACGTAGGCGCAGCCCGCCCGCCGCCATTCCGGGCTCTCGCGACGCGACCGGTTGCCCGGGTGCCGCCGCCAGACGCCGATCGGCTCGTCGATGCTGCCGGGCGCCAGGCGGCAGGTCGCGGCCAGCTTCAGCCACATCGCCGAGTCCTGGGCCTGGGGCAGGCGCGTGTCGAAGCAGCCGGCACGCCGGAACACGTCGCGCCGCAGCGTGATGCCGTCCGTGCAGAACTCGCCCCGCGTGCCGAACAGGAGCACATCGAACAGGTCTTCCGGCGCGACGGGCCCGTCCAGCGTCCGGTCGCCCTTCGCCGGCCACGGCATCGGCGTGGCGCCCTCGTCGTAGCGGATCTCGACCTTGCCGTAGACGCCGTCCAGGCCCGGGTCGGCCTCCAGCATGGGCACGTCCGCGTCGAAGCGGTTCGGCAGGTAGTAGTCGTCGGCGTCCAGGAACGCCACGTAGCGGCCGCGCGCGGCGCGGATGCCCAGGTTACGCGAGGCGCTCGCGCCGTGGTTGCCGCCGTCCGGATGCCGCAGCAGGCGCACGCGCGGATGGCGGGCGGCCAGCGCGCGGCAGACGGCCAGGCTGTCGTCCCGCGATCCGTCCTCCACCAGGATCACCTCCAGCCCCGGGGGGAACTCGGGCACGGAGCGCACGGCGTCCTCGACGTAGGGGGCCGCGTTGTAGACGGGGATCACGACGCTCAGGAGCGGCGGGCCGGCCTGACGCACTCTCATCATGTCCGCCACCTCCTGACCCCCAGGCGGGCGGCCAGCCACCGCGCGGCGATCGTCGGCAGCAGCAGCGGATCGCGGGCCTGGCAGCGCAGCGTGCGGCGCCACACGCGCAGGAACGCCTCGGCGCGCCCCAGCCCCCTCAGACGCCGGTGCCGCAGCGCCAGGATCAGCGCCTCGCGCAGCCGGTGCCTCTTCCACGCCTCCAGGCCGACGCATCCCGCCCACTCCAGCGTGGTCGAGTAGACCTCGCACTCGGCGTCGCGCCAGAGCGGATGCTCGAGGCGCGCGCGGTTGCCGGGATGGCGCCGGCAGACGGCGATGGGCTCGACGATGCTGCCGCCGGCCAGTCGGCACGCGGCGGCCATACGCAGCCACATGGCCCGGTCCTGGGCGATCGGCAGACGCTCGTCGAAGAGCCCGACCGCGTCGAACACCTCGCGCCGGACGGTGATGCCCTCCACGCGGAACCACCCGCGGTCGCCCCGCACGAACGCCTCGAACAGGTCCTCCGGCAGGATCACGCCGTCCACCGTCACCCGGTGGCGTTCGGGCGACGACGCCGGCGGCCCTCCGGGCTCGTAGACGACCCCCACGGCGCCGTAGACGCCGTCCAGGCCCGGGTCGGCCTCCAGCATGGGCACGTCCACGTCGAAGCGGTTCGGCAGGTAGTAGTCGTCGGCGTCCAGGAACGCCACGTAATCGCCCCGGGCGGCCCGGATGGCCGCGTTCCGCGACGCCGAGCAGCCGTGATTCGCATGGTCGGCGTGCCGCAGCAGCCGCACGGCCTCGTGCTGCGCCGCCAGTTGCCGGCAGACGGCCAGGCAGCCGTCGGGCGACCCGTCCTCGACCAGCAGCACCTCCGTGCGCACGGACAGATCCAGCGCCGAGAGCACCGCCTGCCGGAGGTACCGCTCGGCGTTGTACACGGGCAGGACCACGCTCACCAGCGGCCCGCCGTCCCGTCCGGCCTGCCGTTCATTCATCGCGTCGCCGCGTCCTCCAGGATCGCCGCCAGGCGGCCGATGCGCTTTCCCATGCTGAACTCCGAGCAGATGCGCTCGCGCGCCGCCCGCCCCAGGCGGGCCGCCAGGGCCGGGTCGCGCGCCAGCTCGATCATGCGGTCCGCCATCCCATCCACGTCGCGCTCCTCCACGAGCAGCCCCGTCACACCGTCCAGCACCGTCTCCGGAATGCCCGCGTGGCGGGTGGCCACCGCCGGCAGCCCGGCCGCACCGGCCTCCGCCACGGCCACGGGGCTGCCCTCGCAGTCGCCGTCGCCTGCTCGCACCGAGTGCTGCACGAACGCACGCGCGCCGCGCATGGCGGCGGCCACGTCGGCGTGGGGGCGTGTGCCCTGCAGCGCGACGGCGCCCTCCATACCCAGCGCCCCGACCATGTCCCTGCAGACGGCCATCAACGGGCCCTCGCCGATCATCTGCAGCCGGGCCTCCGGGCAGGCGTCGAGCACCTTCCGGAACGCCAGCAGCGTCAGGTGCGGCGCCTTCTTCTCCACCAACCGCCCGACCGCCGCGAAGACCGGAGGATTCGCCGCCGGGTCCGTCGGCCGGAACATGTCGCAGTCGACTCCGCACGGGTTCACGTGCACCTTCTCGCCCGGTGCGCCCAGGGACCGAAGCTGCTCGGCCATCGGCCCCGACACGGCGACCACGGCGGCGCAGGTGCGGAACATGCGCCGATACTCCGCCCCGCAACTCGTCAGGACGTCCTGCCGGTAGGCATCGTAGCCGTGGAAGTGCACGACCAGCGGGATGCCCGTGCGCCGGCACGGCCCCGCCAGCAGCACGCCCGTGGGGCCGAACTCGGCCAGCACGACCCGGAAACGGTGGCGCCGGAGGAAGCGCCGCAGCGTCCAGCCCACCAGCGCCCGGTCGACCGGCCGCCCGGACGCACGCGAGAGAAACGCCGCCGCCCGCCGCGCCAGCGGATGCGGCCCCGAACGCCCGCCCGCGCGCGTCCGCTCCAGTTCCGAGCCGCACAGAGCCTCCCGGCAGCCCGGCAGCCGCTCCGCATGGGCGACGATGAACGTCTGCGCCTCCGCCATCGCGTGCGGGGCGGCGATGGCGATCATCATGTCCGCCGTCATCTCGTCTCTCCACTTCCCCCAACCCCTCAGACATAGCCGAGCGCGCGGAGCCTCTCCCGAATCAGGTCGTCGGCCGGCTGCGGCGTCTCCAGTCGGATGGGCGCCGGCTCGAAGGCCCCTCCGTCGTGCTCCCACCAGGGCACGCGCCGCAGAAGCTCCGTGCTCCACCGACATTCATGCCCGAAATGCCCGTCCTCGCCAAGCAGTTCCCCGTGGTCCGCCGTCACGATCGCACGCCCCTTCAGATGCGGCAGCAGACCGCGCACCGATTCCCAGACCAGCCTCAGGTTGCCGTCGTAGGCACGGCGGACCTCGCCCCAGTCCAGCTCGCCCCGGAGCACGGCCTCCTCGGGGTCGGGCAGGCGCCTGAGCGCCTGCAGGAAGGGGTCGCGCGCCGTGCCCGTGCGGCCGGCCCCCAGCTCGGGGCTGCCGATGTACGGCGCGTGCGGCTGCATGTAGTGCACGATCATGCGGGCCGGCTGGCCGTGCGCGGCCAGGTACGCCCGCAGTTCGTCGCCGAGCGCGTCCGGGTGCACGGTCGGGATGCCGGCCGCGCCGTGGCGGTCCCAACGCGTGCGCCAGGCGCTCAGCAGCCGCACGCCGCGCACGCCGCAGGCCGCGCAGTCCCGGTCGATCACCGGGTTGGCCGTCACCCAGAGGATGTCCGGCCAGTCGGTCCGGCGCGCGGTCAGACGCCCGAACTCATGCACCCACACACGCGTGCACGGCGCGAGCGACCGCACCGTGCGCACGCGCGGGTCGATCACCCGCCGGAACGCCTCCGCACGGCAGGCGTCCAGCACGATCAGGACGTTCCACTCGGAGTCCAGCAGGCGCCTCTGGGAAGGCAGGAAGTAGTAGCCCGTGCCGGCGCGCCGGGCCATCACGGGCAGGTGCGCGGCCAACTGCCGTGCACGCGTGACCGTCGCGCGCACGCGCCCCGCGCCCTGCTCGGACGCACCGCCCTCGGGACGGCGCCCCTCCGGCTCGGCCGCCGGCCGCTCGGCGCGCACGCAGGAGACGACCACCTGCACGCCGAAGAGCCCCACGAAACGACGCTCCAGCCATGCCCGCAGCCGGCCCGGAAGAAGCTCCAGGATCCACGGGCACCGGTACTTCGCCGCGACGGTCTCGACCCGGAACCCGCAGGACGCGAGCAACTCGCGGAACGAGTCCGGCGTGAACCAGTGCAGATGCTCTCCGACGTCGTAAATCCAGTCCCGGGGCGCCTTTCCGCGCAGGAGCCGCGCCCGGTGGCCGTACCACACGATGTTCGGAAACGAAAAGACGAACCGCGTGGCCGGCCCGCATTCGTCGGCCAGCCGGCGCAGCAGGGCCTGCGGATAGCGGAGATGCTCCAGCACCTCGAGCGCCACAACGTAGTCGGCGTCCGCCAGATCGAGCGCGGCCAGCTCCCCGGGCTCCTCGTCCAGGTCGCAGCGGACGGTGCGCGCGTAGTTCGGGTCCGCCAGCGCCGGGGCCTCGGCGGACACGTCGGCGCCGTACACCTCGAAGGCGCCGCCGCGACGCGCCAGCAGGTCGCCCAGGCCCCCGTCGCCGCAGCCCAGGTCGACCACGCGCGTCGGCCGCCCGGGCACGGGCTCCAGGAACCCGGCCGCCAGCGCGATGCGCTCCGGCAGACGGCCGCCCCGGCCGTCGAGCGTCCGGCCGGCCGCCTTCCGGTGCCGCCAGTAGCCGTCGTAGAAATCCGCCGTCTTCATCGTTGCGCGTCGTCCCCGTCCGTGCGTTTACCCGATCTCACGCAGTCCCGACTCGCCGGCCGGCACCTCCCAACTGTGCGGCAGCGCGATGGGCGACCATCGCACGCTCGGCGGGTCGCCGCTCCCGTAGATGTCCCGGGGTGAGACCTCGAACTCGCCCGCGTGCGCGGCCTCGTGCACCAGGCCCTCGCCCTGCACGCGCAGCGCCGCGCCCAGGACGTGCCGGCCCGCCGACAGCGGCAGGCCGGGCACGACGACGTCCACCCGGTGCGTGCCCGCCTCGCAGTCGAGCTGGCGCCCGGCCCCGGCCCGCAGGCCGAACCCCAGCAGGCGCGCGCCCTCCGGCGTCGAGACCGTCACCAGGGGCGTCACGGTCACGCGCCCCGCGCACTCGAAGTGCACGCGCAGGCGCACGCAGTCGCCCGTGCAGACCGCGGCGGGGGGCTCGCCGTGCTCGTCGAGCACCTCCACGCAGGCCACCCGGGCGGGCGGAGGCGGCTCCGGGCGCGCCACGGGGAACCGGAACCCCGACGCCCCGGCCTCCGGCGCCTCCGCGCGCATGCGCGCCAGGTAGGCGTCCACGGCCTCGTCCGCATCGCCCAGGGCGAGCACCCGCCCGTCGTGCAGCGCCAGGCCGCGCGTACACAAATGCCGCACCGCCGCCATGTTATGGCTGACGAACAGCACCGTCCGGCCGCCGCGCCCGATGTCCTCCATCTTGCCCAGGCACCTGCGCTGGAAGGCCACGTCGCCGACGGCCAGGACCTCGTCGATCAGCAGGATCTCCGGTTCCAGATGGGCCGCCACGGCAAACCCCAGCCGCACGCGCATGCCGCTCGAGTACCGCTTCACCGGCGTGTCGATGAACGTCTCGATGCCGCTGAAGTCGATGATCTCGTCCAGCTTGCGGTCGATCTCCGCTTTGCGCATGCCCAGGATCGCGCCGCTCAGGTAGACGTTCTCCCGGCCGGTCAGCTCCAGGTGGAAGCCCGTGCCGACCTCCAGCAGGCTGCCGATGCGGCCGGCCAGCTCGGCCGTCCCCTCGGTCGGGTCCGTGATGCGCGAGAGGATCTTCAGCAGCGTGGACTTGCCCGCGCCGTTGCGCCCGACCACGCCCAGCACCTCGCCGGGCGCCACCTCGAACGAGACCTCCCGCAGCGCCCAGATGGCGTCCTCCGGCCGGTGAGACGAACGCCCGAAGCTCCGCAGCCGGTGCACCGGCCCCAGCACCGCGTCCGTCAGCGCCTCGCGCACCGTGCGGTCGCGCACGCGCGCGCCGATCTGGTAGCGCTTCGAAAGGCCCGAAACCGTGATCGCCGAAGCCATGCAGACGGCCTCTGGTTCAGGAGGCGCGGAGACGCGCGCCGCGTGCGGGCGCCGTGCCCTGCGCCCCGCCGCGCAACGCCCCATCTCCGCTACAGTATGTCCGCAAACGAGATCTCCACCTTCCGGAAGTACCTCAGCCCGACCAGCAGCAGAAGGGCCGTCGACGCCGCCGAGACCGCCAGCAGCGTGCCGTCGAGCGGCCAGCCGGGCAGGATGGCCCGCCGGTAGCCCTCGACGATGCCGCACATGGGGTTCAGCGCGATCAGAAGGCGCAGCCTCGGCGCCTCCACGATCCGCGCCGACCAGATCAACGGCGTGGCGTAGAACCAGACCTGCAGCAGGAAGGGGACGATGTGCCGGAAGTCCCGGTAGGCGGCGTTCAGCGCGCTGATCAGCACCCCGACGCCCGTCGCCGCCATCGCCGTCAGCACCGCCAGCGGCACCACCGCCAGCAGGCCGACGCCCGGCGCGTGCCCATACCAGACCATCAGCCCGGCCAGCACCAGCAGGCTCAACGCAAAGTCCATGGCGGCCCCGGCCACGGCCGACAGCGGGATGACAAGGCGCGGGAAGTAGACCTTCTGCACCAGGTTCGCGCTGACCACCACGCTCTCGCTGGAACGCCGCAGCGACTCGCTGAAGAACTGCCACGGAAGCAGGCCGGCGAACAGGAAGACGGGGTACGGATACCCCTCCGACGTCGTGCCCATCAGCCGCCGGTCGATCCCCAGCAGGCTCCGGAACACGAGCGTGAGCACGACCATGGACACCAGCGGCTGCAGGATGGCCCAGAGCGCGCCCAGCACCGTCTGCTTGTAGCGCACCTTCACGTCGCGCCAGGCCAGGAAGAACAGCAGCTCCCGGCCGTGCCAGAGCTCGCGCCAGTTGACGGCCGGCCATCCCCCGCGCGGCCGGATGACCACGCGCTCGGGCAGTGCGCGCAGATTGCCGGGTGAACTCGCCACAACTCGTCCTTTCGCAGCGGCCCGTGGGCCGCGGCCCGTCGTCCGCACCGGGCGGGCCGTGCCGCCGGCCTACGCGCCGAGGGACCGCTTCACCGTCTTGATCACGTACTCCACCTGCTCGTCCGACAGGTCCGGATGGATCGGCAGGCTCAGTTCCTCCCGCGCCCAGGCGGCCGCCTCGGGCAGGCCGGCGGGCGCGCAGCGCGGGGCCGGCTCGCGCATCGCCTCCAGGTCCGGGATGGGGATCGGGTAGTGGATGCCCGTGCCGACACCCGCCTCGGTCAGCCGCTTCTGCAGCGCGTCTCGCCGGTCCGTGCGGATGGCGTACTGATGCCAGACGCACGAGGCCCACTCGGCCTCATGCGGCGTCGCCACCCCCGTGTCGGCCAGGGCCTTCGTGTAGCGGGCGGCGATGCGCCGGCGCACGCCGTTCCAGGTGTCCAGATGCGGCAGCTTCACGTTCAGGACGGCCCCCTGGAAGCCGGTCATGCGGTAGTTGTAGCCGACCCGTGCATGGCGGTAGCGCGCGTTCTGGCCGTGGTTGCGCAGCATGCGCGCCCGCTCGGCCAGCTCGGGGTCGTCGGTCACCAGGGCGCCGCCCTCGCCGTAGGCGCCCAGGTTCTTCGTCGGGTAGAAGCTGAAGGCACCCGCCCGCCCGAGCGCGCCGACCTTGTGCCCCTTGTAGAGCGCCCCGTGCGCCTGGCAGGCGTCCTCGACGACCGGCACGCCGTGCGCGTCGGCCAGCGCGAGCAGCGGGTCCATGTCCGCCGGATGCCCGAACAGGTGCACGGGCATGATCGCGCGCGTGCGCTCGGTGATGAGTTCCTCCACGCGCGCCACGTCGATGCAGGCCGTGCGGCGGTCCACGTCGGCGAAGACCGGCCGGGCGCCGGTGTAGAGGATCACCTCGGCGGTGGCGAAGAAGCTCATCGGCGTCGTGATCACCTCGTCCCCCTCGCCCACGTCCAGGGCCAGCAGGGCCAGGTGCAGCGCGGCCGTGCCGGACTGCACGGCCACGCAGTGCCCGGCCTCGCAGTAGGCGGCCCAGTCGCGCTCGAACTGCTCCACCTCCGGCCCGAGCGCGAACGCCGAGCTTCGGCATACGCGCCTGAGCGCCGCGTCGATCTCCGCCTCCAGCCCCGCATACTGCGCCTTCAGGTCCAGTATCGGTACGTTCATCGGTGCTCTCTCACAGGGTCACTGACCCGCCCGCCTCCGGACGGGCGAAGATCCATACCATCCGCTGCTCGGCCGCCACGCGCTCCGGCAGGAAACGCGGCCCCATCGGGTTGTGCGGATCGAACGCCGTGACGATGATCCGCTCGGCCTCCGAACGGGCCGCCTCCGAGGGCGATCGCACGGTACAGTCGAAGAACGTGCGCCCGGCCCGCACGGGGTCGAAGACGTCCACCAGCTCCAGCCCCCACTCGCGCACCCCGAGGTAGGCGATCTCGGCGAGTTCGCCGACGCCCAGAAAGGCCACGCGGCGCACGCCGGACTCGCGCAGGTCGCGACACACCTGGGCCGAGCGGCGCCGGGCCTCCCGGTAGAACTCGAAGCTGAACTCCAGGAACTCGCGCGTCAGCCGGGCCTTCTCGGCGATGCCGCGGGGCGTCAGGAAGTAGCGCCAGCGCCGCGCGTTCTCCTTGCGCACGTGCACCAGACCGCGCTCGACCAGCCCGCCGAGCAGCTTGTGGGCCAGCTTGACGCTCACGCCGAGCTTCGAGGCCGCCACGCGCCGGGGCAGTTCCTCGGCCTGCTCCAGGTGCTCGAGCAGCTTCAGCTCGTAGTAGCGATGGGAGTCGGGCGAATCCATGGCGCCTTCCGTAACGTTACCGCCTGTAACGTTACCGCAAAGCGCGCCCCGGTGTCAATGGTCACGGCCACGCAATTTGTCCCAACTGGACACGCAATTTGTCCCAAACTTCCGCAAACTCGGGGCGGTGGGCGTACACACCATCAGCGCGACCGGGGGGCCGGCCTGCCAAAAGGATACTATACAAACGCCTCAGCGCGGGGGCCGCGCGGGGGCGCCTCTGTGGTGCGTGCGGCCTGCCGGTACACCGCCGCTGCAGAGGGCGTGCAGGGCCGCCGCATGGCCCGTGCCGAGGGCCTGCACGGCCGCGTCATAGCGCTCCCGGCCATAGCGGCCCAGCACCATGAGCCGGGGCGCTATGCCCAGGACGCCGCACATGGCCCGCTCGCCGTCTGACAGCGCCGAGTTGAGCACGGCCGCGGGCAAGGGGGCCTCGGCTTCCTGTGCGCCGCCTGGGGCCGCTGTGGGCCGCCTGGCGGCGCGTCCTCGCTCGAACGTCGCGCGGTCGATGCCCAGAAGCCGGCAGATCCCGTCAATGCTCAGGTCCGACATGCTCGGTCTCCTCATCCTGCTCCTGCAGCTCGCGGCGCGCCTCCGCTTCCGTCTTGGCGCGCCGGCTGCACCCGTAGGCAATCGTGCCCACCAGGCGCGTCGAGTTGCGCCGGGTGCGCTCAATCAGGCGGTCGAGGAACTCTGTGCGCTCATTGCGCATATCACGCTCCCGCCGTTCCCAGGGCCTTCAGGCGGCGTTCCAGCTTCGCCTGGTCGCGCTGCAGGATCTTCATCTCCGAGGCGACGTTGAACAGTTGCTGTCCCACCTCCCCCAGGGTCTGCCGCGTCTCCCGGATCGCGTCGACAGCCGCCTGGCCGTGCTCCTTGACGCCCGCGCTGATCTCGTCGATCCGCCCGGCCTCCTCGCTCAGCCGCCGCCCGGCATCGCTGACACCCACGGCGACCTGGCCCAGCAGGTCGGCGCCGGCACGGGCCAGGTCGAACCCTCCCGCCTCCGCGCGCGAGAGCCTCGCCCCCCGCAGGTAGTATTCGCGCTCGTCGGGCGTGAGGTTCTCCCACGGCCCCTCCGGCGCGCGCCAGGCCCCCCGGCGCCGATCTTCCTCGTAGTACTTCCTCGCCCGCCCCTCCAGGATGCGTTCCTCCGCGCGCCGGAGGGACACGGACACCGACGCCCCCATGCGGGCCAGCACCTTGGCCAGGGACTGCGCCAGGCCGGCGCCCACGTAATCCCACAGGCGCAGGAAGATCACGCGGATCTCGCCCGCCGCCCAGCGGAACGCCTCGACCAGCGCCGTGGCCAGCGGGCCGAACTCCCAGCCCTCATCGCCCTTGCGCGCGAACAGGCCGGCCAGCGTGCCCAGCTGCGAGCGCACGAACCCTGCCAGGTCGGACAGCGCCGCCTTCAGGTTGTCGAACGACCAGTCCCGCGTGGTCAGCCACTCCAGGCTGCGCCGCAGGCCCCGATCCAGCGCA
>JAAYEJ010000009.1 GCA_012728835.1 Candidatus Brocadiaceae bacterium
CCGTCCGGGCCGTCAATCCCGAGGCCGACTTCATCCTCGTCGCCTCCATGCCGGGCAACGCCGAGTGGTCGGGCATCCGGCCGGACAAGTTCGCGGAGTTTCGTCAGATACTCGCCGAACGCGCCGGGCCGGGCGTCGCCCTGGCCGACGTGACGGGCCTGTGGGAGGAACTGCTCAAGACGAAGCGCTACCACGACCTGACCGGCAACGGCGTCAACCACCCCAACGACTTCGGCCATCGCCTCTACGCCCAAACGATCCTCGCCCTGCTCATCGAGGACTACGGCGCCGAGTAGGCGCCCTGAGGCGGGCGCGCCTACTGCCGTTCGGTGCGCGCGTGCAGACGCCCGTCGGCCCCCTCCACGATCGTGCCGTCCGCAACGGCCCCGGAGACGGCCGCCTGGATGGCGGCGGCCACGCGGCTCCCGACCGATCCGAAGCCGAGGCCGTACGCCGTCTGCCTCACGAGATCGTCATGCACCATGCCATACTGTTCCGCCAGAACGCGCACGGCGGCGGCGGCCAGTTCCTCCCGGCAGATCAGGCGCGGGTCCTTCGGCGCGTCCCCGCCGCGGCGGCGCGGCCGGACCTCCTCCATGTCCCTGGACCAGAGGAACCGCCCCCGGCGTCTGATCGTCCCGGCGGCCTCGCACGCGGCGGCGGCCTCCTGCCCGGTCCGGCGGACCCGTGCACCGCACCGACTGATGTCCCAGGCTGCGGCGATACGTCGGATGAGTTCATCCTCGTGGATGGGCCCCTCCACGCCGACGCACGCCACGACCTCGCGCCGGAGCTGCGCCGCCGACCGGAAGAAGGCGTCCGGGTCCTGCCGACGCTTCGGTTCGTACAGTTGATACTCCGGGAAGCCCGCGCTCTCCTGCCCCCGCTGCACGGGCCTGAGCCGCCCGGACGGATCCTCCGGGGTCTGCGCAGGCGGCAGTTGCCCCGCCGGCCGGGTCCTCGCCTGCTCGACGGCGTCCAGAGCGCGCTGCAGTTCCCTCTGAGGCGTATGGTACCAGTCGGTTGACCAGACCCGGTGCAGGTTCCAGCCCAGCCCCTGCAGCACCTGCTGTCGGAGCCGGTCGCGGTCCCGGGCCGTGGGGGTCGTGTGGTAGGTCGCGCCGTCGCACTCGAGTCCGAGCAGGTAGGTGCCCGGGTTCTCGGGGTCGACGACGGCGAGGTCGATTGCGTAGCGGGCGCATCCCACCTGCCTGTGAAGCTCGACGCCGTGCTCGGCAAGCCGGGCGTGCACGGCCTGCTCGAAGCCGGACTCCTCCCCCTCGTCGTGCCCCGCCGCGCCCGGATCCTGGCCGTGCTCGGCGTAGTGGAGGAACCGGTGCAGGGCATGGGCCCCGCGGGATCCGGTCGCCCCGAGATCGAAGTCGTCCGACCGTATGGAGGTGAACACGACGCACTTCTCCCGGGCGCGTGTGACCAGCACGTTCAGCCTTCGCCAGCCGCCCTCGCGGTTCACGGGCCCGAAGTTCATGGACAGGCGCTCGGCCCGTTCCGACTTTCCGTAGCCGACGCTCAACAGGATCACGTCCCGCTCGTCCCCCTGGATGGTCTCCAGGTTCTTGACGAAGAACGGCTCCTCCTCGTCCGTGCTGAAGAAGCTCTCGAGGGACTCGTCATTCCGCCTCAGCAGCTCGACTTCGTCCAGGATGGCCTGCTGCTGTCGCTGGCTGAACGCGCCGACGCCCAGGCTCTTGTCCGGGTGCCTGCGCGCATGCTCGAAGACCGCCTCCGCCACGCGGCGGGCCTGCGCCCGGTTCGTGCCGCTGCCCCCCCGGTCGTACATGTCGCCGGGCTCGTAGACGAGATGCACGCCCAGGTCCGAGCGCTTGCGATGGGCCGAGGGGAAGATGACCAGTTCGTTCTCATAGAACTCCGCGTTCGAGAAGGCGATGAGCGACTCGTGGCGGCTTCTGTAGTGCCACCGCAGGGAGACGTGCGGCATGACCATGAGCCCGCGGTCCAGGATGCTCTCCATCGTGGTCAGGGAGGCGGCGGCGTCCTCGTCCTCAGCGTCGGGGCCTTCCGACATGTCACGGAAGAAGTCGGTCGGCGGAAGCTGCTTGGGATCGCCGACAAGCAGGAGCTGAGAACCGCGCGTGATCGCTCCCAGGGCGTCCGCCGGCTCCACCTGGCTGGCCTCGTCGAACACGACGACGTCGAAGCTCAGGGTTCCAGCCTCCAGGAATTGGGCCACGGAGAGGGGGCTCATCATGAAGCACGGTTTCAGGTCCTGGACGAGATCCCCGGTGTCGGCAAGGAGCTTGCGGATCGGGCGCCCGCCCCGCTTGCGGCGTATCTCGCCCTGCAGGATGCCGAGCTGGGAACTCCCGGCCAGGTGTCCGTTGCCCACGATGCCGGTACTCGGACGCCTCTCCGACAGGAGGGCGTGCAGGCGCAGGCGGGTCTCGCGTATCCAGGCTTCGTCGAGTTCCGCGAACGACCGCCGGTCGGCCTCATGGGTCCGGCCGCTGAACGCCCGGAGCGACGGGCGCGTCTCGAAGGCCTCCTCCAGAAGCAGCCGGTGCCACTGCTTCTCGAAGGCCGGCACGCAGTCGGCGGGCTCGACGCCGGCGCTCAGGACACTCCGGACGAACCCCTCCACCGGCGAGTCGGCCAGGCCCTGCAGCGCATCCTGGAACAGCGTCCACGCACGCAGATCCTCATGCCGCGCGGACATCTCCTCGAACCGGCCGCGCAACGCGTCCAGCGGCACGTCCGACAGGCGCCGGCCGAAGCCCTCGTCCTCGGAGAAATCGAGCATCTCACCAAGCTCGCCCCACTGCCGATCCCACGTCCGGACCGCCTCCTCCAGGGGCCCGGCGGCCTCCGCTGCGCGACCCGGGTCCGCCATGGCCGCCTCCACCGCCTCCCACGTCAGCCGGGACGCCTCCACGAGCGTGCGCACATCCAGCACCCACTCGACCAGGGCGCCCGCCTCGGCGCCGTCGGTCTCCGCCCCCCGCCAGAGTCCGGCCAGGTACCGCCGCCCGAGGTCTTCTCGGTCGGCGGCCGCCCGGCGCACGGCCGTGAACCCGGCCAGCTCCTCCACGTCCTCCAGCGTCTCCTGACGCCCCGGCCTGTGACCGGGCAGGCGACAGGCCTTCAGCGTCTTCCGGTCGGCCCAGTAGGAGGGACGCAGGAGACGCAGGGCGCCGGCATCGCGCCGACGCCATCGAGCGGCGAACACCGTCCAGTCGATGCCGGAGGCGACGTCTGCATCGTACCGGTTCGCGAGCGCGGCGCGCGCCTGCCCCTGCGCCTTCAGGAGCCCCAGCAGGCCCAGGATGTCGTCTCTCTGCTCGTCCCAGCCGGTATCGCGAACGAGGTCGATGGAGACGTTCGGTTTTCGGCCCAGCAGACGGGCCATCTTCAGCAGATCCCCCGCGTCGCCGACGGTCCCGGCCGGTTCGGCCTGAAGGACCCCGGCGGCCGTCGCGCCCGCGCTTCGAACCTGCTCAAGGGCCTCCGTCACGAGCCGAAGGGCAGAGGCGAGCGTGCTGCGGACCTGGGCCGTCACCCGCAGCAGACGCGTCCCCCTCCAGGGATTCGACTCGACCGGCCAGACCCCCTGAAGCCGCGTGGCGAGGCGCTCGACGAGCCGTCTCTGCTCCAGCACCTCGCCGCGGTCCCATCCGCAGGCCCCCTCGATGTCGGTGAAGACGTCGGGCACCGCACTCTGCCGGACGCAGCGGCCGATGGCCTGGTACGGGGTCACGCCCGTGCGGCCCACGGGTTCGTGCAGGTCGAGTACGTAGCGCCGCAGACGCTCCCTCACGCCCAGCAGCTCCTCGGCGAGTGTCTCGCCGGACCGGGCGGCGTAGGGCCCCTTCGACAGCACCCTCCCCAGCTCGTCGACCACGGCCCGGCGGCGGGCCTTCGTGCTATGAAGCTCGAGGCAGAAGTCGCCGAGCCCGACTCTGTCCAGACGGCGCTTCACCACTTCCAGGGCGGCCATCTTCTCACTGACGAACAGGACCGTCTTGCCCGTGCTCAGGCACTCGGTGACGATGTTCGTGATCGTCTGCGACTTGCCGGTCCCGGGGGGGCCGAAGATCACGAAACTGTGGCCCTGCTTGGCCGTGACGATGGCACGGAGCTGGCTCGCATCGGCGTCCAGAACCTGGTAGGCCTCCCGGATGTCCAGGAGGTCATCCAGCTCGCGCTCCGACGGCGTCTGCGAGTCCGCCGGGGCGCCCGCCGCCTCGTCGCCGAGCATTCGCCGGATCAGAGGGCGGTTGCTCGGCGCCCGCCCCTCCGGCCATCGGCGCTCATCCAGGTCCACATACATCAGGTACTTCGTGAACGAGAAGAAGCCCAGGACGGCGTCGCGCCGGACGCTCCACCCGTCCAGAGGGGCGATCAGCTCGGCGACGCGGTCGAACAGCGCATGGACGTCCTGCACCTCCAGGTCGCCGTTGAGCGGGGGCAGCTCGATGTGGTGGTCGCGGGCAAGGAGTTCCGCAAGGCATGGGTTGAGGACCGTTTCCTCGTCCAGGGCGGCCAGTCGAAAACGGCTGCCGACCGACGACCGCCCGATCTCGACGGGCACCAGGAGCAGGGGCGCCGCCGGCGCTCGCTGCGCATCGTCGGCCCGCCGCCAGTCCACGAACCCGACGGCAAGGAACAGGAGGTTGACCCCCTTCTCCTCGGTGGCGCTGCGGGCGGCCTGGTAGACGCGCAGCAGGTTGGTCTGGAGCGCGCTGCTCTCCAGGTCGGTGTGCAGGGAGAACCGGCGGCGTTCACGCGCGGCGCCCGGCTCGCGCACGTCGTCGGCCGGATCCGGCTCCGGTTGGTCGAGGCCCGGCCGGCCCTGGCCACCGTCCGGCTCGGCAACGGCCTGTGGCCCGGCCGCCTTGTCGGAGGCCCGGGCGGGAGCGTCTGCGGCCGCGCCATCCGGCCGGCCTCCCGTCACCTCGTCCTGCGCGAGGAAGGACAGGCTTCGGGCATCGACGACGAGGTCCTGCCAGATCTCGTCCAGCTCCGGCCCCGTGATGCGGACGCTCGTGCGTCGGGTGGGGCGGTAATTGAGAAGAGGATTGCGCAGGCTCAGGTCCAGGAGTTCCTGCCGGGCCCTCGCAAGGGCGCCAACCACGTCGACTGCCATCGGCCACTCCTCGGCTGATCCTGCGTGCACGGCGGGCAGTCCAGTTGTAACCGTTCCCGCCCGTGTGGTCAAGCCGTGGGGGATGCAGGGGCGTCAGGGAGCTCCGGCCCCGGCGTCGATCATGCTCCGAAGGGACCGCCAGCCTTCGAGTTGGGCAGGGCTGAGCGTCGGCCGGCCGCCGACGGCCGCGCGGTGCTCCACGGCACGGAGCCATCGGCGGGTGCGGCGCGGCAGGGCCACGGACTCGTTCACGACGAGGCCGGTCACCAGTTGCTGCTGGTGGCCCCGGCGGATGTGGAGCTTGCGCCTCTGGTGGAGGGTGTAGCCGTGTTGCCTGAGGATCGCCTTTGTGGCGCGGATGACCTGGGCGACGGCCGTGCGGTCGTCGCTCGGGAACGAGAATGTCATGTCGTCGGCATAGCGGGTGTAGACGGCGTCGTGCCGGTCGGCCAGCGCGCACAGACGGGCGTCCAGGCCGTAGTTGACCAGGTTGCTCAGGCGCGGGCTGGTCGGGGCGCCCTGGGGCAGCGAGTTCCTCTGGGTGCAGAGCCGCACGAGCAAGGCGGCCGCCTCGCGGCCCCAACCGACGGCGCGGAAGTAGTCGCGCACGCGCCGCTCGGTCGTGGAGACGAAGAAGTCGCGCACGTCCATGCGCAGCACGACCGCCCGGCCGGCGTGGGGCCGGGCATTGGACACGATCGACCGGCCGCGTTCGAAGCCCATGGCGGCCGGGTGGCTGCGCAGGCGCCTGAGCAGGCGGCGCAGGATGAGTCGTTGCAGGGCCTTCGTCGGCCCGTCCGGCGCGCAGATGGTGCGCCGGCCCCCTGTGCGCTTGGGGATGGTGAACTCGGTGTAGGTGGGGTGCGCGGCGCGCAGTTCCTCGGGCGACAGCCCCAGGCGCTCGGCCAGTTCGTGGACCGTCCGGCCGCCGCCTCCGAGCAGCCTGCGGACGATCCCGCCGAGACCCATGGGAGGCCCCCCCTGCGCAAGAGAGAGCGGGCACGGGCAGAGACGGCCCGTGCCCGCGTTGCCTTGCTTGCCCTGGAAGGGCAACTACCGATTCTGACGGGTCAGCAATACGACCCGGCCGGCGAGACGCCGGCCTCGTGCCCCTGGATTGAGAGCACCGCCAAGGCAACAAACCCATTGTACCTGTGAGGCACCGCCGCGGCAAGGAGGATTTCCCGTCCGTGGACGTCTCCGGATCGTCACGACGTGCTTCTGCGCCCGAGACAGGGCGCCGCAGCATAACATGTGGGGGGGCGCGCAAGGCACGGACGGACACGGACCCGCACGGACCGGGCCGCCCGCGCCTCTCGAACGTGCCGGAAAGGCCCTCTCCGGGTGTCATCCTGAGGGCCGGTCCGGAGGGATTCTCGGACAGAGCCTAGTACTGCGGATACTGATCGGCCATCTTCAGGACCTCTTCGATGTACCGGGCGGACCCTTCGACGATGGCGCGGGCGATGGGGCGGCCCTTCTGCGCCGTCGCGCGAGACGGGCTGCCGGCGTTGCCCTCGCCGCCGGAGAGCGTCTTCATCGAGAACATGTCCTGCCAGATGGCCTTGAACGGCACGGGGTTGTCGCGACAGTTGTCGCGCACGTGCTCCGGGCAGAGCGCGAGCATCAGCGACGTCTCGACGTCGCCGCTGTGCACCTCGAAGCCCGTGGCAAAGCCCTCGAATGCCTCCTCCGGCACGTGCTCCCAGGGGTTCAGGTAGATGACGCCGCAGCGGCCGATTTCCCAGTTCTGCTCCCGCACGACCGGCTTGACGATGAAGTTCCCCCCGTGCCAGGCCGCCACAACGAGCCACCGGATGCCCACGCGGGACACGCTCTGCCAGGCATCGCGCACGATGCCGCGCATCGTCATCGGGGTGAAGAGCATCGTGCCGACGAAGCCCGTGTTCTCCATCGACGACGAGATGGGCAGGGTCCGCAGGAGCAGCGCCGCGCCCGGGCGGTCCACGGCGGACAGGATGTCCGCCGAGAGCAGTTCGCCCGTGATGGTGTCCGTGCCGATCGGCAGGTGCCGGGAATGCTGCTCGGTAGCGCCCAGAGGAAGAAACGCCAGTTCGGGCTTCGCCGCTTCCACTTCGAAAGCCGTGTTGAGGTCGGTCAGGACTTCCATTCGATCCTCCTGCGACGTGGTCGGGTCTCGGGCAACCGGTCCGCCATCATACGTCGGCCCGCCTCCGACCTCCAGGAACCGCCCGCGGGCCGGCCGTTCACGTCTCGAACAGCACGCCGGGGTTGAGGGTGCCGTCGGGGTCCAGGGCCTGCTTGACGGCGCGCATGGCGGCCAGATCGCTCGGGGAGAACTGGACGGCCAGGAACTTGCGCTTCAGGCGGCCGATGCCGTGCTCGGCGGCCACGCTGCCTCCCAGCCGGACGGCCTCGCGGGCGAAATCCATGTACAGGTCCTGCGAACGCGCCATCTCCTCGGCCGTCCGCGGCAGGATGTTCACGTGCAGGTGGCCGTCGCCGATGTGGCCGAAGATGACGAACTCGATCCCGCACGCGGTCAGCCGCTGCTCGTAGAGCGAGAGCATCTCCTGAAGCGAGTCAAGCGGCACGGCCATGTCGGTGCCGACCTTGTGCAGGTCCGGCATTTCGAGCTTGCGCCGCCCGATGATGGCGTTCACGGTCTCGGGCACGGCGTGGCGCAGGCGTTTCATCTCGTTCAGGTCGCGGTCGGCGAATCCCGCCCAGGTGCGGTCGGCCGACAGGCCCACCCGGGCAAGGACGTCCGTCAGGGCGGCGTGGACGCGGTCCAGGTGGCGTTCGTCCTCGAAGGCGTGCTCCAGGTAGACGGCCGCCCGGGCGTCGGCCGGGAGGCGGGAGACCTCGACGTAGGCGGGCGTGTCGCGGCCCATCTTGCGCACGAGCGCCATGGCCCGGGAGTCGATGTACTCCAGCGCGATCGGGTCGAGGTCCGGATGCTCCAGGCACGCGGCGACCAGCCGCACGGCCCCCGGGCCG
This sequence comes from Candidatus Brocadiaceae bacterium, assembly GCA_012728835.1. Classification (NCBI taxonomy): domain Bacteria; kingdom Pseudomonadati; phylum Planctomycetota; class Candidatus Brocadiia; order Candidatus Brocadiales; family Candidatus Brocadiaceae; species Candidatus Brocadiaceae bacterium. Next base: position 8,105 of record JAAYEJ010000009.1, read on the forward strand.
TCGTCCAGGAACTGCGTGAGGAACAGGCGGTTGGCCGGCTTCTCGGCCAGCCACAGCTCGGCCCTGGCGACGATGCCCAGGGTGCCCTCGCTGCCCACGAACAGGTCCACGGCGTCCATGTCGCGCCGCAGGGCGTAGCCGGCCGTGTGCTTGGTGCGCGGGCGGGGGATGTCGGGTGTGACGACCTCGGCGGCGGTGCCGTCTGCACGGCGCCAGGTCAGGCGACCGTCGGCGGCGCGCACGCGGCCGCGTTCGAGTTCCAGGATGCGGCCGTCGGCCGTGACGGCCGTCAGCGCCTTCACCCAGCGGCGGGTGGGCCCGTAGTGCAGGGTACGCGCGCCGGAGGCGTTCGTGGCGATCGTGCCGCCGATCTGGGCGGAGGTCTCCGTGCTGTCCACGGGGTAGAAGAGCGGGCGGGCGGGCCGTCCGTCCGGGTAGTCGCACAGGCCATGGTCGAGCGCGTCGGCCAGCTCGGCGAGCGTCGTGCCTGCGCCCACGCACACGAACCAGCGGCCGTCGGGCGCCTGCCGGACGGCGGGCCGCGGGTGGATGCGTTCGAGCGCGATCACCTCCTCGGCCTCGACGGGGACGGCGGCGCCGGTAATGCCCGTGCGCGCGCCCGAGACGGCCACGCGATGGCCGGCCGCGCGCGCAGCCCGCACGGCGGCCGCCACGTCGTCGGGCGTCTCGGGGAAGTGGACGGCCTCGACGCGTCCGGCCGTCAGCCGCGACTCGTCGCTCAGGTACTGGGCGTAGCCGCGTCGGACGTTCTGCCAGCCGGAGACCACGCGGTAGTCGCCGCTCGATGCCGGGAGTCCGGGCGTCAGCTCATGCATCGCCGCCCCCTTTCGGTCCGGCGTCCGTCTGCAGTGCGCGGATGAGCTGCGGGACGACCTGGCGGTAGTCGCCGACGATCCCGAAGTCCGCCACCTCGAAGATGGGGGCGTCCGGATCCGCGTTCACGGCCACGATCGTGTCGCTCGACTGCATGCCGGCCCGGTGCTGAACGGCCCCCGAGATGCCCACGGCCACGTAGAGGCGCGGCTGGACGGTGCGGCCCGTCTGGCCGACCTGGCGTTCGTAGGGCGCCCATCCGGCGTCCACGGCCGCGCGGCTGGCGGCCACCTCGCCGCCCAGGGCGCGGGCGAGTTCGGCCAGGAGCCGGAACCCTTCAGGCCCGCCAAGGCCGCGTCCGCCGGCCACCAGCACGTCGGCCTCGGCGATGTTGATGGCGGAGTCGGCCCGGGGCCGCGATGCGCGCAGCTCGACGGCCGTGGCGAACGTCTCGGGCGGCAGGTCCCAGCGCCGCACGGCCGGCGCTGCGGCGCTGCCCGGTTCCGGCGCGGCCATCACGCGCGGGCGCACGGTGGCCATCTGGGGGCGCCGGCTGCGGGTGACGATGGTGGCCAGGACATTGCCGCCGAACGCGGGCCGCGTCTGCAGGAGGCATCCGGAATGCGGGTCGATCTCCAGCCCCGTGCAGTCTGCCGTGAGGCCGGTGCGGCAGAGCACGGCCACGCGCGGCATCAGCGAGCGGCCGTGGGCGGTCGCGCCGGCCAGGAGGATGCCCGGCCGTTCGCGGGTGATCAGGTGCACCAGCGCGCGCGTGCACGGCTCGTCCATCGGGTGCGCGAGCGCGGGATGGTCCACCAGGTGCAGCGTCGCCACCGGCAGGCCGGCCAACTGCGACGGGAGCCCGTCCAGGCGATGGCCCAGCGCCACGACCTCGACCGAGCGCCCCAGCGTGCCGGCCAGCTCCGCCGCCTTGCCGGCCAGCTCATGCACGACGTGGTGCAGACGCCCCTCGTGGTGCTCGCCGTAGACCCAGACGGCGCCGGATGGCGCGGCCGCTCCGGCGGGAGCGGCCGTGCCTGCCGGGGCGGCGGCCGGCACTGAGATGGCCTCGGCGGGGCATTCCGGGACGCACGCGCCGCACAGCGTGCAGGCATCGCCCACCCGGATGCGCCCGGCTTCCTGCGACAGCGCACCGAACGGGCAAGCGTCGATGCAGCGTCCGCAGAGGATGCACGCGTCCGGGTCGATGCGCAGCGTCATCCGATCGCCCCCCGTTTCCGGAGGGCACCGACAAGCGCGGCGGCCGCCGCCTCGGGGTCGTCCGTCCACCGAACGCAGTCGGCACGGCGCGGCGGCGCGAACACGCGCACAACGCGTGTAGGCGATCCGTTCAGCCCGAGCCGGGCGGCGTCTCCGCCAATCTGCCGTAGGCCCCAGCGCGGCACCTCGCAGCGACGCGCCCGCATGCAGCCGACCAGGGAGGGCAGGCGCGGGGAGTTCAGGTCCTTGAGCACCGTCAGGACGGCCGGCAACGGCACGCGCAATGCCTCGTCCCCGTAGTCCGTCATGCGCTCGACGACCAGCGCGGCCGTCGACGCCTCGACGATCCGCCGCACGTAGGTGGCCTGGGGCCAATCGAGCAGCGCGGCGAGGCCGGGGCCCACCTGCGCCGTGTCGCCGTCGATGGCCTGCTTCCCGCACACGATCAGCCGCACGTCGCCGAGGGCCCGCACCGCACGGGAAAGCGTGCAGGACGTGGCCCACGTGTCGGCGCCGGCAAAGGCGCGGTCCGTCAGCAGCACGGCCCGATCGCAGCCACGCGCCACCGCCTCGCGCAACGCCTGCTCCGCCTGGGGCGGCCCCATGCTGAGCGCGGTGACGCGTCCGCCAAGGCGCTCGCGCAGTGCGACGGCCGCCTCGATGGCGTGGGCGTCCAGCGGGTTGAGGATGCCGGGCACGCCCTCGCGCACGAGCGTCCCCCGTTCGGGGTCGATGCGCACCTCGGCGGTGTCGGGCACCTGTTTGATGCAGACGACGGTATGCACGATGCCTGTCCGTCGGAGAAGGGGCGATGGCGGCAACGCTGACGGCGACGCCGGAGGGCCATGGTAGCGGGCGCCGGCAGGCGAATCAAGCCGCGGTAGGAAGCAACGACAGCAAAAAGGGCATTGGAGACGGCTCGGCGCACGGGTATAATCCGGCGCACCAGGCGAGCGGCGCACAAAGGCACCGCCGTGGGGGCGCCACAGCGCGGATGCCCGGAGGCGTGGGCTCCCGCCGCCCGCCTCCTCTTCCTGCGTGGAAGGCGGAGGGTTGCAGTCGGCGGCATCCGCCCTACGGGGCCGTGCGGTCCAGCTCGAAGAGGTAGGCCGACGCCCCCTCGGCCCGGAAGCGGTGGTGTCTCGCGCCCATTTCCTCGAGGGCCGACTCGAAGAACGCCCGTTCGTGCGCCCGGTCGTGCGAGATGAGGAACCAGACCCTGCGCACGTCGTGCGCCGTCACCGCCTCCTGCAACTGCTGCACGTACGCCGAGGGGTTCCTCGGGGAGCAGATGCCCTTCTCCCACAGCTCGAAGTCGTAGCCGCGCGTCTGACGGTAGTACTCGAAGGCCGGGTAGGCCCCCCAGTGGACATAGACGAGGTCGCCCGGCTGCCGGTGCTCCCGCATGTGCTCGATCACGGGCCGGATCTCCTCGTGTCCGTACGGCGGCAGGGCCGCCGCCAGGGCGCTGCCCGCGGTCGGGACGAACAGCATGACCAGCAGGAGCGGGCCCACCAGGCGCATGGCGCGATGCGATCGGGCGGCCGCGATCCGGGCCGCGCCCGCGCCGATGAGGATCAGCATGCCCGGCACGAGGAACAGCAGCAGCCGGCCCCGGAACGGGTACATCCGCAGGGTCGCGGCCAGGAAGCAGAGCATGCCGGGGGCGACCAGGGCCGCCAGCTTCCGGCGGTCGGTCCGGAGCATGACGCCGAAACCGACCGCAAACAACAGCGCCGCCACGACGGCTGCGCCCGCGGAGGTCGGGAGGCCGAGCGTCCGCTGGAACAGCCCCATGAACGCCTTGCGGAGCCAGCCGGCCGTGCCGCCGAGGGAATCCAGGGGCACGAAAGCATGCTGCCAGAAATCCTGTTGAGACGGGTTGGTCGCCAACTGACGCAGGTTGACGAGGTAGCAGGCGGCGAAGCTGACGGCCCAGGCACCGCCCATCACGGCCGCCCTGGCCAGCCCCGCCCATTGCCGCCTCAGGAGCAGAACCACGGCCAGCGTCATCCCCGCGCCCGGGAGAACGAAGGAGGCCGGATAGGAGAACCAGACCGCCACGACGCCCGCGGCGGCCAGCGGAAGCAGGCGGCGCAGCCCGGTCTCACCGTTCAGAACCGGGGTGAACAGCAGGTACAGAACCACGGTCCAGAGCACGTCCAGCGAATAGGGCTTGACCTCGGCCGCGTAGTAGACGGGGAACCGGAGCAGGGCGAAGAGCGCCAGGGCCGGGATCGCCGCGTTTCGACCCAGCCATCCTCGCGCGAGCAGCCAGAACGCGTACACGCTGAACGCACCCGCCAGAAAGGGTACCAGCCGGAGCGCCAGCTCGCCGGTGCCGAACGCCACGACGGCCGCCTTGGCCAGAAGCACAAAGCCGATCGGGCTGCCCTGGCAGAAGTCCAGCGGCAGCAGAAGGCGGCCCCATGACCTGTTGATGATGTTCAGTGCGAGCCATGCCTCGTCGATCCAGAGCGAACGCCGGGACGCGTACTGGACGAGGCGCAGCGCGATGCCGAGGCCGATCAGGACGGCGGGCAGCCGGGGGGAGTCCCAGAGCGCGCGCAGGCGCGGCCGCCACCCGTCCGCTGCCGGCGCGGTCGCCTCCGGCGTGGTCGGTTCCTGTGAGCTGCCGTGCATTGGTCCGCCCCGAGGCGTCAGCGGGGCTCCTGGTCCTGTGGGAACAGATCGGGTTCGGTGGACGGGGTGATTGCGGGATGGTCCGTGTAGGCGACCGGGCTGTGCGGCAGACGCGCGATGGGCGCCAGGATGTCGCGTCTGTACTGCTGGTCGAACGCGGCCAGGCAGCGGTCGGGCGCGTCTCGGTACGCCGAGAACTTCGTGGCACGCTCCCATATGCGCTGCAGGGGCTCGTCGCGGACGTTGCCGAAGGAGATGTGGTTCAGGCAGCAGCCCATGACGTGGCCGTAGCAGGTGATCGCCAGCTTCTCTTTGCCGGCCGGGCAGCGGGGCCTGAGGAAGTACGAACAGGCCCAATCGACGGTCGCGTTCGGGTGCTGCTTCAGGACCGACATCAGCTCCTCGTAGGAATCGTCGGTGTTGCCGTCCATGTCCTGCGCCTTCCCCACGCGGGCCAGCGGAGCCAGGAAGGCGCGCAGGCCGTTCTCACGGCAGTAGCCCAGCACGCCCTGGAGCCGCTCGGTCTCGCCCGGCACGAACACCGTGCAGATGCCCACGGTGAGCCCCTGTTCCTTGCCGATTCGGACGGCCTCCTGCACCTTCCGGCACTGGCCCGGGTGGCCGCGCAGGCGGTCGTTGACCTCTTCGTCCAGGCTCTCGAGACTGAGGAACATCGCCCGGAGCCCCGCCTCGCGCAGCCGACGGATCAGCGGCTCGGTGACGGCGATGCCGTTGCTGACCACGCTGACGAAGAACCCGCGGGCGCTGAAGATCCTCACCAGTTCGCAGAGGTCGTCCTGCAGGAGCGGCTCACCGCCCAGGAAGATGGCCGAGACGGCGCCCAGCCCGGCCGCCTGATCGGCCAGGGAGCGGTACTGGTCGAGCGTCAGGGGCGGCCCGCTCTCCCGTCGGAACTTCGCCACCGAACACATCGTGCACCGGGCCTGGCAGTCGAACGTGCTGAGGATGTCGACGGACTTGAGCGTGTTCTTGCGCAGCACGAGGCCCCGGAAGAACCCGCGCGCAATGCGCCAGGCCGCCCGGGGGTTCGTGAGCAGCCAACCCCAGGAGACGGTCGTGACGCGGGAGCGATAGGCCTGAATCCTGTCCTTCATGCGGGTCTTCCCGTGCCTGTGCAGGTGTGCGTGGGGTGGGCGAACGCGTCGATCGGTCCTCGGCCGGCTGCCGCCCCCATCGTGCGGTTCCGGAAGTGTACCGGCATTGCGGGTCGGCGTCAATGCGGGGGCGCCCGCCCCGCGGGGGCGGCCGCCCCGCGGGCGCGGCCGCCCTTGCGGCCCGAGGCGCGTGGTGCTATCCTGACGCGTCGTCGCGAGCCGACCGCCGTTCATCCCCGTTGCAGCCGAGGTGCACCCCCATGACGATCGACGGACCGAAGGCCGTTGCCCCGGAGGAGTTCCGGAGCGCCATGGAACTGGTCGATGCGACCTTCCGCCCCGGGCAGCCCGGGGGCATGGAGAAGCACTTTCCCCTGATGCTCTGCCGGGAGAACGCCGGGCATCTGCGCGTCTTCACGGACGACGGCCGGGTGGTCGCCTTTGTGGGCATGTTCGTGCGCGACGTTCGGCTCGGCGGCAGCCTTCACCGGACCTGCTGCATCGGCGCCGTCTGCACGGATCCGCAGTACCGCGGCCGGGGCCTCGGCACGCGGCTGATGGATGACGCCGTCACGACGGCCCTGGCCGACCGCGTCGACCTGTTCCTCATCTCCGGCACTCGGGGGCTCTACACGCGTCTGGGCTACGTGTGCGTCGGCGCCTATCCCGTCTACTCGATCGAGGCCGCGCGCCTGCCGGCCGACGGCCCCTACGTGCTGCGCCCCTGGCAGCCCGAAGACCTGCCCGCCCTGGTGGGCCTGCATGCGGCCGAACCGGTGCGGTTCGTGCGCACGCCCTCCGACTTCCTGGCCCTGCTCCGATGCGGCCTCGTGTGCGACGCGCCGGGCGACACCGAACTGGTGTGCCGGAGGAGCACGGGCCGGCCGGTGGCCTACCTGAGCTACCAGGTGGGCGGGCGCCATAAGGCGGCCGACGCCCTGACCGCGGTGGAGATGGCCGGCTCCCGTTGGGCCGTGGCGCACGGTCTGCGGCTGTTGCTGACCAAGCGCAACGCCGCCGGGCTGCACCTGCGTGCGATGGGCAGTGACTGCGAGGCCGCCGAACTGGCGCACGCGTTCGGGTGGCCGTCCGAACTGCGGGGCTTCCGGGGGACGGTCGGCATCGCGGACCCCGCGCGGTTCTGGAGCGCCTGTGCGGCGGATTTCGCCGAACGCCTCGGCCAGGAGCGCGCCGGCCGCCTCCGCCTGGACACGGAGGGCGGGCTGTGCGTCCGCTATGGCGCCGAATCGCTGCCCCTGGGCGGCATGACGGGGCTGACCGAACTGGTGTTCCAGGCGCGCGACCGGCGCGCGGACCTGCCTCTGGCGCCCGAGAGCGAACTGCGCGGGGTGCTGGACGAGTTGTTCCCGCTGCCGCTGGTCGACTATGGCCTGAACTTCATCTGAGTTCGCTGAGCCGCGCCGGGCCGCTCGGTTGATGCGCGGGGGCCCTTCTGCCATACTCTTCAGGGGGTTACACCACGCTCAGGAACTTGCGTCAATGGCGTCCGATGAGGAACTGATGGCGCGGGCGGCCGAGGGCGACATGGACGCCTTCGAGGAGGTCGTGCAGCGCAATCAGCAACTCGCCCTGAACGTGGCCTACCGCTTCCTGGGGGACCCCGTCCTGGCCGAGGACGTGGCGCAGGATGCGTTCCTGAAGATCCTGTCCGGCGCGACGCGCTACGAGCCGTCCGCGCGTTTCCGCACCTACCTGTACAACGTCGTCTGGCACCTCTGCGTCGACCTGTACCGCAGGAAGCGGCCCGGCCCGCTCGAATCCCCGCACGAACGGGCGCATCCGGACCCCGGTCCCGCGCAGGCCGTTCTGGCCGGCGAACTGCACGAACTCGTGCGCGCGGCCGTGCATTCGCTGCCGCCGCGCCAGCGGATGGCGATCATCCTAAAGCACTTCGAAGACATGAGTTATGAAGACATCGGCCGGGCGCTGGGCTGCTCGCCTACGGCCGTGGACGCGCTGCTCGTCCGGGCGAAGCGGAAGCTGAAGGACGTCCTGGAGGACCGGCTGTAGACGCGTCCCGCAAAGGGGCGCAGGATTCGGCCTGCCGGGGCGTTTAAACAGTGGGAGGAGCATGGTGAACTGCGAACGGACAAGGGAGTTGCTGAACGCCTATCTGGACGGGGAGCTGTCCCCGGAACGAAGGGCCAAGGTGGACGAGCACCTGCGCGCCTGCGGCGCCTGCACCGACGTGCGGTCGCAGTGGCTGAGGCTGAATCGGGCGATCGGCTCTCTGCCCGGTGCCAAGGTGCCCGACGGGTTTGCCCGGCGCGTGCGGCAGGCGGCCGAGGCCGGCCGGGCCCTCCGCGTGGGACGCATGGGCCGCCGCGTGCGGCTGTTCGGAGACGCCCTGACGCGCATCGCCGCCGTCTTCATGGCCGTGGCGGGGGTGGCCGTCGGCATGGCCATGGGATGGACCTCGGCGGCGGCCAACGGGCACGCGACGGCGTCCGACCGGATGGAATCCGAGGGGATTGCGCTCCAGACGGACATGCCGGTGGCGATGCCCGAGGACTCGCTCAGTGACGTGTACCTGGCGTTCGTCATCGACGAAGAGTGAGAGGCGCCCTATGTGGAAGAAGATGCCGGCGCTCCTGCTCGTCTTCTCGCTCGCCTTCAACGCGGCATTCCTGGCCGTCTGGGCGCGCAAGAAGCAGCCGCCCCCTCCCCCGACCCAGGATCCCCCGGCGACACCCCGGCATCGGCCCTCGGCCGCGCGACGGCCCCATCTGCGGGACGGGCGGCGGTGGTGGGACCGGCTCGAGGTGAGCGACGAGCAGAAGACGCGCCTGGAAGAGAGCCACAGGGGACTCCAACGCAAGACCGAGGAACTCAGACGGCGCGCACGCACGCACAGCGAGCAGCTCTACAAGCTCCTGGAGGCCGAGCCGGCCGACGTGGATGCCATCCTGGCCGAACAGGAAGCGATCGACCGCATCGAGAAGGAGCAGCGGGAGGCGGTCGTCGAGCAGATGCTCGAGACGCGCCGCATCCTGACGCCCGAGCAGCGCGAGGCCTGGCTATCGATGATGCGCGACTTCAGGGGACGCCGGCGCAGCCGGGGCCCCGGCGCGACCTCGGAACGCAGCCGCCCCCCGATCGAATCCGGTCAGACGCCGCAGGGGGAACGCCCTGAGGGCGGCCGGCCTCCCCAAACGGCCCCGCAAGGAGGCGAGTGATGAGAACAGAACACCGGCGAAGCTTGGCGATTGTCTGCGCACTCATGGCATGTGCGGCGCCGGCATGGGCGCAGGCCCCTGACTGGGACCGCGGCCGGCCGGCTCGAACCGCCGCCGCTCGGCCGGAGCGAACCGCCGCCATGCCCGGCGAACGGCCCGCCGCCGCGGGCGGCAGCGGCATCCTGGCCGTGTTCCTGGGCGGCGAGACCGAAGGCGTGCAGGTCCTCAACGCCCCCGACGGTGTCGACCTGAAGATGACCGCCGACGAACCGGCCCGCGTGACGGCCCTGCAACTGCGCGTCGCGGAGGGCGTGGCGGCCGGGCTCGCTCGCACCCAGGAACGGACGCAGAGGCGCCGCGCACGCCCCGGACAGCCTGAGAGGCCCCTGCGTGCCGGCGCGGGGCCGGCCGCGCTGCTGGCCGAAGACGTGGGGGTGAGCGCGCGCAACACGGACGACGGCGTGATCGTCAGCTTCACCTCGACCAGGCCGGAGGTGGTGCAGGCCCTGCAGGAACGCATGCCGCAGTGGGTGGACGCGCTTTCCGAACGGGCGCGTCGCGCCCGGCGGACGCAGGAGGCGCGGCGCCTGCTGCGCGATCAGCAGGTCGCCATGGACGTGCAGGAGACGGGCAACGGCATCGTGGTCACGATCACCTCCGACGATCCGGAGGTGGCGGCCCGGATCCGCGACCTGTTGCCGGAGCATCTGCAGGCCCAGCACAAGCCCTTGGGGGCGGCCGGGGCCGGCCCGGCAGGCGCGTTGGACCCGGAGCGTCCGCGCCGCCGCGCACGCGTCCCACGCGAGCGCTGACAACGACGCCCGTTCGATGCACGGGCCGGGACTACGGGAGTTCAGAAGCCGCGGACACCACCCTGTACTCCACGTCATCCCGCGCGCCGGCACTGCCGGGCGGCGCCGAAGCTGAGTAGAAGGCAGACGCGCAGCCCCGTGGCCCTCAGGTGGTTCATACACTGCGCCAGGTCGGCGTCCGTCAGTCTGTCCGCTTCATCCGTCTTCGTCGGCGTTCATCTGCGGTTTCATGTCGTCTTGAGCCGGCCCTGCAGGGCCAGCCTCGTCAGTCCTCGCGCCGCCGGATGCCCAGTTCGCGGAGCTGGGTCTCGTCGACCTCCGACGGGGCGTCCGTCAGCAGGCAGACGGCGCGTTGCGTCTTCGGGAACGCGATGACCTCGCGGATGTCCTCGATGCCCAGGAACGTCATGGCCGTGCGGTCGAACCCGAACGCGATGCCCCCGTGCGGCGGCACGCCGTAGCGCAGCGCGCGCATGAAGAAGCCGAACCGCTCCTCGACCTGCTCCTCCGTGTAGCCGAGCAGCCGGAATACGCGCATCTGGAGCGCGGGGTCGTTGATGCGGATGCTGCCGCCGGCAATCTCCTGCCCGTTCATCACCAGGTCGTAGGCCCGCGCGGGCACCGAGGCCGGGTCGGTCTCCAGCCGGTCCAGCGCGTCCTGGCTGGGCGACGTGAACGGATGGTGCACGAACGTCAGCCGGCCGGTGACCTCGTCGGGCTCGAAGGCCGGCGGCTCCACGACCCAGCACAGCGCGTCCGGGGCGCCCTCCAGCAGCCCCAGCTCGCGGCCAAGCCGCAGGCGCAGGTGCGACAGGGTCAGGTTGCTCAGGTAGCGGCGCTCGGCCACGAACAGCAGCAGCGCCCCGTCCCCGGCGTTCAGGCGCCGGCAGATGGCGTCCAGCTCACCCGGCTTGAGGAACTTCGAGATGCCGCCCTCCGGCCGGCCGTCGCGGAGCTTCAGCCACGCCAGGCCGCCGGCGCCGAGCTGCCGGGTCCACTCGACCAGTTCATCCACCTGGCTGCGCGGCATCGCGGCTCCGCCGGGCACGCACAGGCCGCGCACGAGCGCGCCGCCGGCCGCCGCCTGCTGGAAGACGCGGAACTCGCACTCGCGCGCCACGTCCGTGATGTCGCGCAGTTCCAGCCCGAACCGCATGTCCGGCGCGTCGGTGCCGAACCGGTCGAACGCCTCATGGTAGGTGATGCGGGGCAGCGGCAGGGCCGGTTCGCCCTTGCCCAGGTCGGCGAACAGCCTTGCGACCAGGCCCTCCGTCATGGCCTGCACGTCCGCCTCGTCCACGAACGACATCTCGATGTCGATCTGGGTGAACTCCGGCTGCCGGTTGGCCCGCAGGTCCTCGTCCCGGAAGCACTTGACGATCTGGAAGTAGCGGTCCAGCCCTCCGGCCATCAGGAGCTGCTTGAAGAGCTGGGGGCTCTGGGGCAGGGCGTAGAAGCGGCCCGGCTGCACGCGGCTGGGCACCAGGTAGTCGCGCGCGCCCTCGGGCGTGCTCTTGGTGAGGAACGGCGTTTCCACCTCGATGAAGCCCTGCTCGTCCAGGTGGCGGCGCGTCGACTGCATGAGGCGGTGGCGGCGCTCCAGGTTGTGCTGCATGGCCGGCCGGCGCAGGTCCAGGTAGCGATAGCGCAGCCGCACGTCCATGGACACGTCCTCGCCGCTCTCCACGTCGATGGGGGGCGGCTCGCTGGCGCTGTGCAGCTCCATCTGCCGGGCGTTGACCTCCACCTGGCCGGTGGGCAGGTCGGGATTCTCCATCTCCGCCGGGCGCTGCTCCACCCGGCCCTGCACACTGATGCAGTACTCGCTGCGCAGGGCACGGGCCCGCGCGTGCAGCTCGGCATCGGTGTCCGGCTTGAACACGACCTGGGTGATGCCGGTCCGGTCGCGCAGGTCGATGAAGACCAGTCCGCCGTGGTCGCGCCAGTTGGCGACCCATCCGCTCAGGGTGGCCGGCCGGCCCGCATCCTCAAGGCGCAGGTCACCGCACTTGTGTGTCCGTTTCAGCATGTCCTGACCACATCCTCTTCCAGGGGACGCTCCCGCGTGACGGGCGCCGCACGGGCCGACTCCGTATGGGCGCGGCGATCAGTCACGGATCCGGCCCGGGATCTGCGCTGCGCGCTCGCCGATCGTGAACACGCTCTTGCGCAGCTCGACGGGGCTGAGGCCGTGGCGCAGGATCGTGTTGAACATGACGAAGCAGGGCCGTCCGCCGATATCGCGCAGGCCGATGGCGCCGTACGGCATGCGGAGGTTGCGCCGAAGGGCGGCCTCGTAATCGTCCGCGCTCGCCTCTCCGCAGTTGCAGTAGACGAGCGCGATCTCGCAACCCTCGTGGTCCGTCGAGCCGAACACGACCGTCACCTCCCGGCTGCGCGCGCCGCTCAGCGGCACGCTCACCCGGAAGCGGTCCGGCTCGTCCTCGCGCCACGTGGCGGCCGTGCCCTCGACGGCCTGCTCGATCAACTGCCGGTTGGCCGCCGCATCGCGGTCGGCGGCGTCCGCGGCCGGCGCAGCGTCCGCTCCGCCGGCCGCCCGCCGGGCCCAGCGCAGCCACTCCTCGGGCAGGGGTCCCAGGTCGCGTCCGGCCATCCTGACCAGGGCCTCGTGGGCCACCGAGTGGTAGTTGCGGTCGCCGAGCCAGCGGACGAGGACCTGCGCGGCCTCCGGCGAGCGGGACTCCCCCAGGCACTTCAGGATTGCCCAGCGCGCGCCCTCCTGCCCCTCGCGGTCCAGCGCCTCGATCAGGTGCGGCACCGCCTCCCGGCCGAGGACGACGAGACGGTCCGCCGCCCGGCTGCGCAGGCGGAAGTCGCGCAGTTGGCCGATCAGGGAGCGTATCTCCTGTTCGCTCATTGCGCCTCCTTCCCTCCGAGATCTGCAGGAGCCAACGGAACTAGCGCAGGTGTCTCCGCATGTCGTCAACGAACTCGGGCAACCCGCTCGGCCGGCGCGTTCGGTTAGTTGCCACATCGAGATCCATCTCCGCAACGATCGCCTCACCATACTCGGCGCCGCCCATCAGTGAGCGCACGGGCGCCAGCGCATCGCCAAGCAGCTTCTTGTAGAAGGCCTTGTCGCACTTGTACTCCGGCGCACGCACACGGATATCACAAGGCACGGCTCTCCTGAGGGCGCCCTCGTCCAAGCAGTACCAGCGCTCGATGTGGGGATCCGGAACACAGCAGACGGTCTGGGACTCCAGTCCCGTTCCGCGCATGACGCCCATGATCTCACGCACCCTCTTCGCCCTCGTGTGGCAGTTCCCGTCGATTGCCACGACAAGGATGTCGAACGCAGGCCCTGCGCTCGCCGACTTCGCCACCGAGCCCGCGAACCTCTTCAGTTGTGCAAGCACCTGCGACCCGCCCCTTGCGGAGCGAACGTCAGAGGCGACCTCGCGCCCTTCCTCACGGGCAATACGCGCCACGAGCGCACGGATGAACGCCTCCTGTGCGCGGTCTTCCAGGAAGTATGTGATCCTCGTCTTCACCCGCCGAAGTCGCCCCGAATCATGGCTTCCGATAGCGCCTCCTCAACATCGCCCTCGGCAAGCAGCGGGCCCTGACACCCAAGCGGCTCGATGACGCTTCCGGGCCCCTCTCTCCTGCAGGCGTACCACGAATCGCGAGGGAACGACGTGGCAAGCAGCGGGGAATGCGTCGTGACCAGCAGTTGCTTGCCATACTGTGTGCATGCGCGATGCATGATGTCGGCAATGGTACGGATCCGGGCAGGATGGACACCGTTCTCCGGCTCCTCGTATCCCACGAGAGTCGCCGGGCTGTCGGGATGAACAGCCGCAAGCAGACCCAACAGGCGTAGTGTCCCTTCGGAGATGAGTCTGCCCGAGAACTCGCACGTAGCTTCGGTCACCTTCAGCCCAACCATCCCTTCCTTCGTCAAGGCAACGTCGATCTCCGGCCGATTGGGCATGATGGTCCCGACGGCCCGCCGGAAGCTGTCGAAGGAGGACGGCCACTGGTTCTTGAGTGTGTTGAGATATGCGGCCAGGTTCTCGCCCCTGGGGCCGATGCCGCGGACTTCCGAGACGGGCACGTCCTCTCGCATGAGCGTTCGGGGCTCCAGGTAGTATGTCCGCCATCTGCTCATCTCACGACGCAGCGCCGTAACATGGGGGTAATGGGGTTCGTACAGGCTTGTTGACATGATGGTGTGGTCAAGACCGAGAGGGAACTCGGATGGTCGGCCCTGGCCCTCCATCCGAAGCCGGAGTTGCCCGTCGACCCTCTCGAGGAAGGCCACACGGTTCGCCTTGGGAGTCAGGTCCGACTTCAATGCCTGGACTCTCTCATCCACCACCCGCAACACGCCTGTGCGCGGCAGCAACTCGATCTCGATCTCGTGGCGCAGGAGCCGTTCGAGCACGCGCTGTCGCGCGCCGTCCCTCTCCGTGTCAAGGCCGTGCCGCTTCTGCGCGATCGTCCGCTCTGTTTCCTCGAGGACGCTCTCAGACAACTCAACATCCACACCGAAGCGACAGCGCACGGACTCCTGTTCACGGAGGCCGTCGAAACCGTGCTCGCCATACCACATGCTCTCCAGGGGCAGGCCCCGGTGTCCGTCGAACGCCTCCTGAAGGCTTGGCTGGGTGACGAAGCCGGAGACGAGCTGGATTGCGTCCAGGAGGTTGCTCTTCCCCGCGCCATTGGGGCCAATCACGACTGCGACCGCCCCGAGAGTGAGGTCCAGCCCATGGAAGGACTTGTAGCCATTGATGCGAATGCGCCGCAACATGGTCTCACCCCTCCTTCGATGCGTCCGGGGTCGGCAGCGCGGCCGCCTGTTGGGCGGCCTCGGCGCGCGGGGCGGCCCACTGGCGGCCCTCCGTCATGTCCTTCAGGGTCACCTCCCCGCGGGCCGCCTCGTCCGGCCCCAGCAGGCAGCAGAGACGCACGTTCAGGCGGTTGGCGACGCGGAGCTGGGACTTCGGGCTGCGGCCCTCGTAGTCCATGTCGGCCGATACGCCGGCCCGGCGCAGGTCGTGCACGAGCGCGAAGGCGTCGCAGCGCAGCGCGTCGTCGAAGCAGACAACATAGGCGGTCGGCGAGGCCGACGAGTCCGGCGCGGGCCCCAGCTCGGCCTCCATGGCCAGGAGCGTCGCCTCGGCGCCGATCGAGAAGCCCACGCCCGGAGTCGGGGGGCCGCCCAGTTCCTCGACCAGGCCGTCGTAGCGGCCGCCCCCGCAGATGGCGTCCCGCGCGCCCAGGTCCGGGTGCTTGATCTCGTAGACGGTGCGCGTGTAGTAGTCGAGCCCGCGGACCAGCCGCGGGTCGTCCCGGAACCCGGCGCCGGCCCGGGTCAGCGCGGCCCGCACCTCGGCGTGGTGCGCCGTGCAGGCCTCGCACAGGTGGTCGGTCATCTCGGGCAGGGAGTCCACGACGCGCCGGCAACCCTCGTTCTTGCAGTCGTAGACCCGCATCACGTTGCGCTCGATCCGGTCCCGGCAGTCCGCGCACAGCTCCTCTGTGCGTCCGCGAAGGATCTCCAGCAGGCGCGCGCGGAACGCGGGGCGGCACTGCGGGCAGCCGATGGTGTTGATCCAGACGGTGTGCCGGGTCAGGCCCACCCGCCGGAACACCTCGCCCGCCATCAGCACCGTCTCGGCGTCCACCAGGGGGCTGGTGCTGCCGAACACCTCCACCCCGAGCTGGTGGAACTGGCGCAGGCGTCCGCGCTGCGGGCGTTCGCGCCGGAACATAGGCCCGGCGTAGTAGAGCTTGCGGAACGGCTGCTGCTTGTGCAGGCTGTGCTCCAGGTAGGCGCGCACGACCGGCGGCGTGCCCTCGGGGCGCAGCGCGATCGCTTCGTCCTCACCGGTCGGGATGGTGTACATCTCCTTCTGCACGATGTCCGTCGTCTCGCCGGTGCCCTTGACGAAGAGCTGGACGTCCTCGATGACGGGCGTGCGGACCTCGCCGTAGCCAAAGGACTCGAACACCGTGCGGGCCGCCTCGTAAAGCCGGCGCCAGTGCCCCCATCCGGCGGGGAGCACGTCTTCGGTGCCCTGGATCGACCTGACCTGTTCTCGAGCCATGTGAACCGCCGCCGCGTTGAGCGGACGAACTGGAGGAGACGGCGTGGCGGCGCCGCATGCCGCCGGCGCCCTGAGGCCGGTGTATTGTAGCAGAATCGCCCGCGGCTGCAAACCGCGTGCGCCGGGCGCCGCTCGGCGCCGTTTGAGAAGCGAAGGGCGAACCGTGTACAATGCGCGCCCTGACCTCCTAAAAGGCAAGGTGGCTTGAACCGACTGCGGGATGTCCTCAAACACGGGCCGACCTACCTGGTCGCGCGCACGAGCCTGGCCATCCTGCAGGCCCTGCCGTGGAGTGTCGCGCGCGTCGTTGCACGGTACCCCGCCGACGTGACCCGCCTGCTGGACCGCCGGGAACGCAAGCAGATGGCGCTGGCGAACCTGCGCGCCGCCTTTCCGGACCTGAAGGAGGCGGAGATCCGGCGCATCCTGCGCAATGTCTACCGGCATTTCTCCGAGGCCGTGGTCGACTCGGCCAACGTCTCGCGTCGCGCCGCCCGCGGAGACTACGAGGGCCTGTTCGAACTCGAGGGCTTCGAGAAGGTTCGAGACGTGCCCGAGGGCCGGGGCATCATCTTCGTCACCGGCCATTTCGGCCAGTTCGAGGTCCTCGGGCTGGCCTCGCCACTGATCGGGCTGCCCGTCTGGAGCATCGCGCGCGACACGAGCAACCCTTACCTGGCGCGCCACGTCCGGCGCATGCGCCAGAGCAGCGGCCAGAAGACGCTCGAGAAGGAGGATAGCTGGCGCGAGGTCCTGCGCCTGCTCCGGCGCGGCGAACACACCGCACTGCTGATCGACCAGGACGCGCGCCGCAAGGGCATCTTCGTGGACTTCTTCGGCCGGCCCGCCTCCACGGCGCCCAGTGCCGGCCGGCTGGCCGTCTACACCGGCTCGCCGGCCGCCTTCACCTATGCCCGCCGCATCCCGGGGCAGAACCGCTTCCGGCTGGTCCTGAAGGACCTCATCTTCCCCCGCCCCGACGCCGACCCGGCGGCCGAGGTGCACCGCATCACGCAACGCCTCACGCACGATCTCGAGGAGGAGATCCGCAAGGCGCCCCAGGAGTGGCTCTGGCTCCACCGCCGCTGGAAGACAAAGCCCCGCCGGCGCCCGTGAGTTCGCTGTCCGGGCCCTCCTCCCTTAAGACCGATCCGGCGTCCGAACACTCGCTGTCCGGGGTGTCAGCAGAGCGCACCGACTGAGCGCAGCCTCCCGATCACACCTTCTTCTTCCGGCGGGAAAAACGCCCATTTCTCGTCTTGACAAGGCACATTGGCGCGAGTATAAGACCCTGTATTGGACACAATTCTCGCGGGCTTCGCGGAGAGTCGGATGGATATTCTGACAATCCAGGATGCAGCGGAACTGCTCGTGGTCGACCCCAAGACGATCTACCGGCTTGCCGAACGCGGAGAACTGCCCGCGTTCAAGGTGGGACGTCAGTGGCGGATGCGCAAGCGCGATCTCGATGCGTGGATCGAGGAGCAGCTTCGGATCAACGAGGCGCCTGCCGCGTACGCCGGAAACCAGCAGTTGCTGTTCAATGTGCAGTCGGTTTCCACCGGTCAAATCCCGGCGAAGAAGGGTTTCAGCGACTCCGCTTTCTCTGAGAATTCCGACCTCCCCGTTCACCGGTGGGTGCCCTGGATTGCCGGCTTCAGCGCCGTCTTCGTAGCAGAAGCGCTGGACCACTACCTGAATGCAATCCCGGCGGCAAACGCAACGGTCCTCGATCCGTTCGCCGGTGTGGGAACGACGCCGGTGACGGCCTTGCTCCAGGGTCATCCGGTCTGGGGCTTCGAGATCAACCCCTACGCGGCAACTGCTGCACGGCTCAAACTGGGCGTTCATGGCATACCTGTGGAGGCGCTGCAGTCCACGGTTGCGCGATTCGAGACTGAGGTGACCGAGGCCATTGGCTCCGGACGAGAGCCCACGAGCCGGCCACCCGCCGGGTTCGTCAGTCGGCAGGCGTTCTTTTCGCCGCCCGTGGAGCAAAAGGTCCTGCTGGTAAGGGATTTCATCAACGGCATCGTCGATCCGTCTGTTCAGGAATGTTTCCGTGTCGCGCTGGCCTCCGAACTGGTCGGCTTCTCCAACTACTCCTACGAGCCCAGTCTCGGCACGCGCGCTGCTGCCGGCAAGAGCGATGTCCTGGACGCACCGGTTGTGCAGGTCCTGGTCCGCAAGCTTCGCCAGATGCTCTCCGATATTCGGGATGTCCAGGCTCGGGTGGGTTCGGCAGAGCGCCCGAAGGTGGAGTTTCATCGCGGGAGCTTCTTCGACCTCCACGGCCGCGTGCCGGGCGGCAGCATCGATCTGGTGCTGACGTCGCCGCCGTACCTGAACAACTACCATTATGTTCGCAACAGCCGTCCTCAGATGTACTGGCTGGACCTGGTCGGTTCGCCCGGTGATCTCAAGCAAGTCGAACAAAACAGCTTCGGGAAGTTCTGGCAGAACGTAAGGGCGCAAGAGGCCGTGTCGCTCGAGTTCCCGCTTCCCGATCTCGAAGCCGACCTGGCAATGCTCCGCACAATCAACACGCACAAAGGCCAGTACGGCGGCGCGGGCTGGGCAAACTACGCGGCGACATACTTCAACGACTGCCATCGCTTCGCAGGAATCCTGGCGCGCATTCTGCGCCCCGGCGGCCGCGCAGTGATCGTCCTCGGCAACAGCATCCTGCAGGGGGTGGAGTTCAGGACCGACGACCTGTTCGCGCGCATCTGCGAGCTGCAGGGACTGAAGGCGGAAGAGACGATCCCGCTCCGGGAGAAACGAACCGGCTCGAGCATCATCAAGTCCTCCGTCAGGGCCAACGCGGCGAAGGCACGCACGTCTCTCTATGAGTGCGCCGTCGTGCTCGCCCGACCGGCCTGAGCCGGCGCCGCAGGCGGCCGGACTACGGCATCGGCGGGCGGCCTTCCAGGAGGACCTGGGCGATGGCGAAGTGGCGGTGGTGCGTCAGGCTCACGTGGATCCGCTCCACGCCCATGCTGTACGCCCGGTCCGCCGCCGCCCCGCTCAGTGCGATCGACGGCGCGCCCAGATCGTTGTTGACCACCTCCACGTCGACGAACTGCAGCCCCTGCGCCCAGCCGACCCCCAGGGCCTTCAGCGCCGCCTCCTTCGCCGCAAATCGCGTCGCGAACCGCTGGTCCGGGTGCGCGCATCGCCGGCAGTAGGCCGCCTCGCAGTCCGTGAACACGCGGCGCACGAACCGCTCGCCGTAGGCGTCCACCGCGCGGCGGATGCGCTGCACCTCCACGATGTCCACGCCGATGCCCAGGATCATCGCGCGCCCTCCCCGGCGCCGGCGGCGCTCAGTCCCCCGCCCCTTCGCTCGCCGCACGCCGCATCCGTTCGAACTCCTTGCGCCGCTTCTCGGCCAGTTGGGGCGACAGCTTGTCGAAGATCGCCAGCTCGATCGCCTCGGCCATGTCGGGATTCTCTTCCAGGAAGGCGCGCGCCTTCTCCTTGCCCTGGCCCAGCCGCGTCTCGCCATAGGAGATCCAGGCGCCCGACTTCTCCAGGACGTCATGCTCCGCGCCGAGTTCGATCAGGTCGCCCTCGCGCGAGATGCCCCGGCGGAACAGCAGTTCCACCTCGGTGGTGCGGAACGGCGGGGCGACCTTGTTCTTGGCCACCTTGATGCGGCAGCGGTTGCCGATCGTCTCGGCGCCCTCCTTCAGGCTGCCGATGCGCCGCAGCTCGATGCGCACGCTGGTGTAGAACTTCAGCGCCCGGCCGCCGGGCGTCGTCTCCGGGTTGCCGAACATGACGCCGATCTTCATCCGCACCTGGTTGATGAACACGACGCAGGTGTGCGACTTGGAGACGATGGAGGCCAGCTTCCGCAGCGCGCGGGACATGAGGCGGGCCTGCAGGCCCACCGTCTGGTCGCCCATCTCGCCCTCGATCTCGGCGCGGGGCGTCAGGGCGGCCACCGAGTCGACCACCACGATGTCGATGGCGCTGCTGCGCACGAGCGCCTCGACGATGTCCAGCGCCTGCTCGCCGGAGTCGGGCTGGTTGATCAGCAGGTTCTCCATGTCGACGCCCAGACTGCGAGCGTACTGGGGGTCGAGGGCGTGTTCGGCGTCGATGAAGGCGGCCACACCGCCGAGGGCCTGGGCGGAGGCGACGATCTGCAGGGCCAGGGTGGTCTTGCCCGACGCCTCGGGGCCGAAGACCTCGATCACCCGGCCGCGGGGCACGCCGCCGACGCCGAGCGCCAGGTCGAGTGCGGGGCTTCCGGTGGGGATGGTGGCCACGTCGAGCCGGGTCTCGCCCTCGCTGAGCTTCATGATGGCGCCCTTGCCGAACTGCTTCTCGATCAGCTCGAGGGTGCGCTCCAGGGCCTTTTCGCGTTCGTCCCGCCCGTCGCCGCCCTTCGCCATGTCCGTTACCCCGGATGTTCTGGTGGGAGAGTGCAAAACGCTGTCCGTCAGTATTGTATGCGCCCGCCCCCACAATGCAAGGCCAAGTGCGGCAAAAGGCTGTCAGGCAGCGGCCGGCGGCGCGACAAATGCCGGCGTTCGCGCGCCATCCGGACGGCCGGGCCGGACGTGGCCGCCGGCCGCCGGGCCTGGCCGAAATTGGGTTTGTTTCGCAGCGGAAGGTATTGCCGCAGCCGTGCGCCTGGGAACCACGACGACACCACGGGCACGACGCACGGGACGGCGTCCAGGCCGATCCATCGAAATGTCTAACTTCTGGGCGGATTGCATGTTATGACGGATTGGGTTTGTTTCGCGAAAACCGTGTTCCCG
>JAAYEJ010000010.1 GCA_012728835.1 Candidatus Brocadiaceae bacterium
GTGGACGATGCCCCTGCGGACGTAGATGGGATCGGCAACGGTCGTCGGGCGGCTGGTCTCGATGGCGCCCGCCTCGTCGCAACTCACGTCCACAATGAGACTTCCGGGGCGCAGGCGGTCCAGATCGGACTCGTAGACCAGGTGGTCGGTGCGCGTGACGTCCCAGAGGACGGCGTTGACGATCACGTCGTAGCACTCGATCTCCTCGCGCAGGCGGCCGGAGGTCAGGGCGTCGTAGACCCGGACCGTGCAGCCGCCGCGCTCGGCCGCGCGGATGGCGCCCATGGCCACGTTGCCCGTGCCGATGACGGCCACGCGGCAGTCGTAGGGCACGTGCCCCCACTGGAGAAACGCGTGCGCGACGGCCGCCTCGCCGGCCAGCTCGTTGTTGCGCCAGAAACAGTGCCGCCCGCCCTCGAACATGTCCTCCCAGGCCACGGCCGTCATGCGGTGCCGCAGCAGCAGGTCGGTCATGGCGCGCCCCTGCACGGCGTGCACCCAGCCGAACAGCGTCTTGCCCGGGCCGTAGTAGCTCGCCTCCACCACCGGCTTCGGGTCGCAGACGATGGGGCAGGCGTCCACCTCGGCGCGCGTGCCGATGCGTGCGCCCTTCGAGGCGTAGGAGGCGTCGTCGCAGCCGAGCGGTGCGCCGTACCCGCGCTCGAAGACGAGCGCCGACGGATCGCGCACGAGCCGCAGGTCGTCCGGAACAAGGGCGCGGCGAAGCTCCTGCTCCTTGCCGGGAATCGGAAAGCCGACTGTACGCATGGGATGCTCCCTGGGGTTGGCAAAAGCGCCACAAGCACGCCGGCCGCCTGCGCGGCCCTCAGCCCTCCTGATCGCAGATTGCGAACGCGCGCCGGAGGCCCTCGATGCGGTCGGCCTTCGGCGCGAACTCATGGGCGACGTAGCCGTCGTAGCCCGTCTGTGCGATGGCACGGCAGATGGCCGCGTAGTTCAGCTCCTGATCGTCGTCCAGGTCGCGCCGGCCGGGGTTGCCCGCCGTGTGGAAGTGGCCGATCCAGCGGATGTTGTCGCGGATCGTGCGGATCACGTCGCCTTCCATGACCTGCATGTGGTAGACGTCGTAGAGCAGCTTTGCGGAAGGACTTCCGACACGTTCGCAGACGGCGGCGCCCCAGGCGGTATGGTCGCACTGGTAGCCGGCGTGATCGACCCTGGAGTTGAGCAGTTCCATGTTCAGATTGACGCCGGCCCGCTCGGCGTGGGGCGCCAGGCGGCGGAGCCCGGCGACGGTCGCCTCGAGGGCGTCCTCCTCGCTCTGGCCCTGGTTGCGGTTGCCGCTGAAGCAGACCAATCCCGGGATACGCAGCCGCGCGGCTATCTCCAGCGACTCCCGCACCTCGCCCTCGATGCGTTCATGCTCGTCAGGATCATTCAGCCCCTTCGCAAGAGTGCCGTGCCCGCACATGCTGGCGATGGCCAGCCCGTGGCGATCTGCCGCGGCGACAAGTTCGTCGAAGTCGTCGCCGGGCCACCACAGTTCGATCCCGGCCAAGCCGATGCCGGCGGCCTCGGCGCAGAGCTGATCCAGCGTCATCTCAGGCGTTTTGAAGCACGGGTAGCAGAACGACTGCTTGATGCGCATCGGCGTCTCCATCAGCATGTTACGATCAGGTCGGCAAGACCCGGCCCAGGCCCTCGCGGAGCACGGCGGCGGTCAAGGGCGCATCGTGACCGCCGCCGGCGCGCTCACGATACAGCAGGCTATGCGACGGCAGGGCGTCGCGCAACGTCCGGGACTGGCCGACGGGGATGATCTCGTCCGCGTCCCCATGGGCCAGGTAGACGGGCATCGCGAGGCGCCCGGCGCGCGCCAGGCATGAGTGTTGAGCGTAGACGCCCGGGCGCTCCTCCGGACTGCCGCCGTATGCCGCCCGGATGGCCGCCGCGATCTCCAGGAGAACCGGCGGATGGCCGCGCCGCAGGCACCACCCATGGTAGGCGCCGATGTCGGTTGCGGGGCAGACGGCGATGACCCCTGCGACGTCTTCCGGATGGAGCACGGAGTAGATCAGGGCGCCCGTGCCTCCCATCGAGCCGCCCAGCAGCACGAAACGCAGGACGCCGTACTCCTGCCGCACGTGCTGCAGCAGCGCTCGCAGGTCGGCCGCGGCCGACGGCGCCATCCAGGCGTTGCCGCGCAGGTTCGGCGTGAGAAGTCCGCAGCCGGTCCCGCACAGCAGCGGGAGCCATGCACGGGCCAGATCGGGGCGCGTGTAGAACTGATCGCCGCCGGAGCCGTGGCCATGCAGGCCAACGATGACCATGCGGGTGCGCTCATCCGGCCGGAACAGCGCCCAATCGGCTGCACCGTCCAACGCGCTGTGGTAATCCAACCGCAGCACGCCGGCCGGCAGGCCCATCGATCCCGCCGAACTTGTCCGGAAGCCGCTGATCATCGTTCACACGCCGGCGCCGCGTGGCGCATCGTAGCCTTCGCGGCCCATCAGGCCGTAGGTGTACACCTTCCCCAGCTCGACGCCCGGCTGGTCGAACGGATTGATGCCGTAGAGGCCGCCGCTGCAGGCGACGGCGTGCTCGAAGAACATGAACAGCTCGCCGAGGACGGCCGGCCCCACGCGCGGCACGCGCAGGGTCAGATTGGGGCGATGCTTGTCGCGCAATGCGCAGCGCGTTGCGGCGAGTTCGGCCGCCAGCAGCTTGCCGAACGTGCTTTGCGCCAGGTAGGCCAGCTCCTCCTCGCTGTCGCCGGTGCAGATCGGCACGTCCGCGCCGCCGAGCGTGGCATCCTCGACCTCGACCAGCGTGATGACCTTGTCGAACGGGCCGTCCTGGTAGAGCTGCATGACCGAGTGCTGATCGGTGACGCCGACGGAGGCGACGGGCGTGGGGCCGACGAACACGTCGTGGCCCGCCAGGTCCTGGCGCTTGCCCAGGCTCTCCGCCCAGAGCTGGCAGTACCAGTCGGCCAGGCGGCGAAGCGCACTGCTGTAGGGCATCAGGACGCTGATGGACTTCCCCTTGCCGTCAAGGAGGTACTGGATGGCGGCGTAGCGTGCGGCCGGGTTGGCGTCGAGGTCGGCGGTGCCGCAGCGCTGATCCATGGCGGCGGCGCCGGCGAGGAGGGCGTCGACGTCCACGCCGCCGACGGCGGCGCTTAGCAGTCCGACGGCGCTGAGCACGCTGAAGCGCCCGCCGACGTTGGCCGGCACGGGGAAGGCAGCGTAGCCTTCGTCCTGCGCCATCCGGCGGAGCAGGCTGCGTTTCGGATCGGGATCGGTGGTCAGGACGATCCGCTCGGCCGGGTCCAGGCCTCGGCGGCGCAGCAGGTCGCGCACCATCAGGAACTGGCTCATCGTCTCGGCCGTCGAGCCGGACTTGGTGATGACGTTGAAGACCGTCCGGTCCAGCTCCGGTTCGACCACGTCCAGAAAGGCGGCGATCAGGGCGGGGTCCACGTTGTCGAGCACGAACAGGCGCGGAGCGCCCCGCCGGGCCGCGTGCCCGGACGGCAGCAGGTTGTGGAACGGGTGGTTCAGCGCGCCGTGGACGGCGATGGCGCCGAGGGCCGATCCCCCGATGCCGAGCACGACGAAGTTGTCGCAGCGCGCGCGGATCTCGTCCGCCGCCGTCCGCACCTGCCCGGCCAGGGCGGCGTCATAGGGAAGCTCAGGAAAGCCGATGTCCGCGCCTCGCTGCGCCCGGAGCGCCCGGTGGAACTCGGCGACGCGGCCGGCCAGGGCGGCGACTTCCGCCCGCTGAAGGCCGTGCCCGGCGCCGATCGCGTCGGCATAGACGTTCTCGTCGTTCATCACAAGGACACTGCGGGGAGCGTTCATGACCTGATCCTTGTTCATCGTGTGGGGCCGGCCGGGGCCGTGCGCTCGTCGGGCCGGCCGATCTTGTAGATGCAGATGAGGCCCGCGGTCAGCAGGAAGAGCTGCAACAGGAGGCCGAGCCGGTAACCGCCCGCCGGCAGGGGGCCGATACGCAGGTCGGCCGTCACGCCGAAGACGACCGCGCCGACCATCGACAGCTTGTGGCCGACGTTGTAGAGCCCGAAGTACTTGCCCATCTGGCCGTCCGGCACCAGCTCGACCAGCAGCTTGCGCCCGGCCACCCAGATGGTGCTCAGTCCGTAGCCGCCCAGCAGAACGAAGCTCACCATGAAGACTGTGAAGCTCGTTGCCACCGATCCTATGACGAGCGCGCCGGCGACGCAAATGCCGGCGGACAGCATCGTGCGGCGTCCGCCGAACGCGTCGGCCATCTTGCCGCCCAGGAAGCCCAGCGCGGCCGCGCAGAGCGTGAAGGGCACCATCCACCGGCCTGCCTGGGCGTGGTCCAGCCCGAAGACGTTGACCACGTAGGGCGCGTAGGCCACGATGCCGGTGTTCAGCGCGTCCACGCACAGGAAATTGCCCAGCAGGAACAGCAGGATCGGCTTGTGCCGGGGCAGAAGGCGCAGCGTCACGCAGACGCGCCGGAACGCCAGGCCGACCAGCGGCGTGCCCGGAGGCGTGCGCTTGGCGGCCGGCTTCTCCGGCACGGTCAGGAACAGCGGCAGGCTGAACAGCAGGTACAGCAACCCCGCCACGGCGAAGACCGGCGTCAGTTCGTGCGGGTGCCCGTTGCGCGCCCACCAGTCGCGCGCCATGAGGCCGACGGGCAGGGCGAAGGCAACCCCGATGTAGCCCAGGCTGACGCCCAGGCCGCTGACCAGCCCCAGCCGCTCCTTCGGCGCCAGGGTCGGGAGCAGGCTGTCGTAGAACGTCAGCGAGGCGTTGTAGCAGAAGTTGGCGGCAGCGAAGAGCGCCAGGATCATCCACGCACGCGGAGCCACGCTGATGGCGGCGCAGCAGACGCATGCCAGCAGCGTGAGCACCAGCAGGAACCGCCTGGTACGGCTCGTGCGGTCGGTGATCTCGCCCGCCACCGGCAGCAGCAGCCCGCTGGCCGCCTGCGAGACGGCCATCGTGAGGAACGTATACCGCTCGACTCGCGTGAACTCCTTCACGTGCAACGTGATCGCCCAGGAGACCACGACGGCCGAGTAGATCGTGTTGGCGAAATCGTAGTGTAGTGTCCCAAGCTGTTCATAGATTATCCAGGACAGCACGAGCCCGGGCGACTTTCGCAAGGATGTCCTCGGCTTTGGCCGTCCAGTGGAACATCTCTGGGTCTTCGTTATGCGCCTCGATGTAGTCCACGATGGCGTGAACCAGTTCCGGCACGCTGCGGAACGTCCCCCGGCGGATGCGTCTCTCGGTCAAGTCCCGAAACCACCGCTCGACCAGGTTCAGCCACGAGCACGATGTCGGCGTGAAGTGGATGTGGAACCGCTTGTGCCGCGCCAGCCACTTCCTGACCTTCTCGTGCTTGTGCGTCGCGTAGTTGTCGACGATCAGGTGCAGGTCCAACTCGGGCGGCGTCTCCCGGTCGATCTGGCGCAGGAACTTCAGCCACTCCTGGTGACGGTGGCGCTTCATGCATGTGCCGATCAGCCGGCCCTCTGCGGCTTCGAGCGCCGCAAAGAGCGTCGTCGTCCCGTTGCGCTTGTAGTCGTGCGTCAACGTGCCGCAGCGCCCCGGATACATCGGCAGGCTCGGTTGCGTGCGGTCGAGCGCCTGGATCTGGCTCTTCTCGTCCACGCAGAGAACCAACGCGTGCTCCGGAGGGTCCAGGTACAGGCCAACGATGTCGACGACCTTCTCGGCGAAGTGCGGATCGTTGCTGACCTTGAAGGTCCGCACCCGATGCGGCTTCAGGCCATTGGCCTCCCAGACACGCTGGACCATCATGCGACTGCACCCGAGTTCGGCGGCCAAGGCGCGCGTGCTCCAGTGGGTCGCGTTGGCGGGCCGTTCCTGCGTCGTCTTCTCGATGATCTTGCGGGCCAGCCGGTTACGGGCCTTGGGCGGACGACCGCCCCGCGGCGCGTCCTTCTCGATGGCGGCCAGGCCGCCGGAGGCGAAACGATTGCGCCACCGCGCGACCGTATTGGCATCGGTGCCCAGCAGGGCGGCGATGTCCTTATTCTGCATGCCCTCGGCTGCCAAGAGGACGATCTTGGCGCGCAGGACCAGCCGGGCCGGGCTCTTGCGTCCACGGCTCCAGCGGGTCAGGACTTCCGTCTGTTCCTTGTCCAGCACAATCGGTTTGGCTCGTCGCATGGTCCTCACCCTCCTATGCGGAGAATGATACCATGCCGCGAACTGTTAATCAACCGCACTTATGGGACATTACA